>NZ_JBSFTC010000008.1:0-106687 GCF_053590415.1 Nonomuraea sp. NPDC003201 | reverse complement strand
CCCCAGGCCGCACGCCCGGACGGCGGGCGGGCGGAGGGCCGGGGGTACGGCGGCGCGCCGCGCCGCCGCTTGATCCTCATAAGAACAACTCGGCAAACCGGCTGACGATGGCGCCGGTGCTGCTATCAAAGTAGAACGCGAACAAAGTTTCGATCTCCCCGCGCGACCCCGAGGCAACGGTTCCTTCGCCAACGCTTCTTGCTTAGCGCGAACGAGACATCCAAGCAGCATGCACCCAAACGTCCAGCGTCTTGCACGCAACCGAGCGTCCTGTCATGATCACATTAGCGGGCCCCGTCACTGGGCGATCACCTAACAGAAGGGCATACAGTGCGAACGTGAATTGCGCATTCAAGGAGAATTGGGATAATACGGTCACGCCAACAATGGCCAGCTGTAACGATTTGTAGTCATCTGACTACGTGAGCGAAATACTGTTTGTCGCCTCTTGAAGGGGATGGCATCCTAGCTGACATGGTGACTGAAGAAGACCTCCCCATCTCCAGCCTTCTCCTCGACAATAAGAACCCGCGCCATCGCGAGGTGGCGGGGCAGGAGGAGGCCATCCGTGCACTCCTCGGTCACCAGCCAATCAAGCTCTACAACCTCGCCGTACACATCATCGACAATGGCCTAAGTCCAATTGATGGGCTGGTCGCCCTACGGCAGGGAAGCGAGTACGTCGTACTCGAGGGAAACAGAAGAGTAGCGGCACTGAAGCTATTGCTGAAGCCCGCGATCTGTCCAATTCCGCGGTATCGCAATCTCTTCGCCGAACTAGCCAAAAAGGCCTCTCTTCCCACAGCTATTCGGATTAAAGTCGTGGACAATAGAGCCGAGGCTAAGCCTTGGCTCGAGCTAAGACACGGCGGCGAGCTGGACGGCGCGGGCACCGTTAGGTGGAGCACGGGGCAGAGGACGCGTGCCTTCGCAACGCCCGGAACCCAGGAGTACAAGGCTGTTGCGACCTTGGACTGGGTATTCGAAAAAGCCGAATCCGGAGCCAACGAGGCGCTCTACCAGCTCGCCGAGAATATATTCGATAACAAGATCACCACTTTTGGTCGGCTTGTTGGAGATCCCAGTTTTCGGTCTTACTGCGGCTTCGATCTTGTTGGCCACGACATGCACTTGACCGACAGCGACAGTGCTGTACTCGTTCGCCTTAACCAGGTTCTACTCGACCTCGCAGGCGATCTCACTGTCTCTGACCTTAAGAGCAAGGAACAGAGAAAGGAATACATCCGGAGGCTCGCCGAGAGGCTCGGTGAGTCCGTCGACACTCCGGCTGCCAAAGATACGACATCATCTTCTGAGAACTCGAAGCCGTCAACGGACCAGCCCAACACGAAGGATGCTGGGGAACAGACAGCGGGCTCCGGCTCCTCCGCCAAGCCGTCCGCCGGCACCACGGATGCCACAGAGAAGGAGACCCACGAGGACGCAGACGACAACGACAGTGCAGCGTCCCCTGGAACCGAGGAGGAAGCCGCTAAGCAGAAATCCGACGAGAAGAAGACCGAAAGAGAGAGGGCTAGGTCCAAAAAGCTGTTCTACGGCCTCAGACTTAGGAACTGCGGCCCTCGTACTCGGGATATACTCCTCGAGGCCCAGAAACTTGATGCTGATACCTTCAGGAATAGCGCGGCTGCGCTCACTAGAATGGTGATCGAGTTTGTGGTCACTCAGGCAATCACCGATTGCGGCTGGACCCAGCCACCGCGGGATGAACTCCGTCAGAAGGTACAGACATGCATCACCTATCTAGACCCTTCCGGAAAGGACAAAAGGTATAAGGATATTCGTAATCAGGTTGGCGCTCCTGACAGCATCATCGGCGGGAGCACTCTAAATGCATTCCTTCATAACCCTAACTACTTCCCCACCGCGGTCGAACTGCGTTCAATCGCGGACAAATATGTCGACTTCCTGAAAGAACTCGACGCTGCGATTGGACAGGCAAAGACCTAATGCAATACGTGAGTCCACTCCGGTATCCGGGGGGCAAGGGCAAGATGACAGATTTTCTTGCGCGACTCATCCGAGGCCAACGACCACGTCCTACAACATATATCGAACCATTCGCCGGAGGTGCAGGAGCGGCAGTCGCGCTCCTGCACCTTGAAGTCGTTGACCGCATCATACTGAACGACCTTAATCGAGGAATCGCACAATTTTGGCAGAGTGTGTTCTCTCAAACAGAGGACCTGATTTACAGGATTCAAACCTGCGACGTAAGCTTGAATGAATGGCATCGACAACGAGAGGTTTACCTATCCGACTCTGCCGATGGCCTCGACTTGGCCTTTGCTGTATTCTATTTGAACAGGACCAACCGATCCGGAATCTTGGACGCAAGACCAATCGGTGGACTAGAACAAACCGGGAATTGGAAGATTGACGCACGTTTCAACAAAAAGGACTTGATTGAAAGAATTGAGAATCTAGGCGCCTACAGACATCGCGTAGAGATCATGTCCGAGGACGGCATCGATCTCATGGCGTCCTTTCGAGACAAGAAAGGCGCCTCTTTCTTTTATATCGATCCACCCTACTTTGGGCAGGGCGATGAACTATACATGAACACATTGACCTGGGCGGATCACAGCCGACTTGCCAAGACAATCGCGAGCGACAAAGTGCGCTATTGGCTTCTAACCTATGATGCCGATCCTCGCGTTGAGACACTCTACCCCAAACACCGAATAGCAAGTTTCTCCATCTCTCATACCGCCGCTAAGCAGCACGTAGGCATGGAGTACTTGGTGGTGTCGGACCTACTAGACGTCGTAAGCCTCGACGGCATCTCCCGGCGCAACGGATCATGGCTGGAACGCGAATCTTCAGCGGGTGACAAGCCCATTTCTGTTTGAAGGACCACTTATCCACACAGGAGTCGGATTTTCACCGCTTCTGTTGATGGCCGGCAGCCACCAGCTAGGGCCGCAGACGGGGCTGCCTCCTTGAGGCGAGACAAGGCCACACCGGAGTGGGGCACAGCGGTCGTTGTCCCGCCTATCGATAGAAGCCATGTACTGCGAATGTATAAGGCGATAGCTTCGCGGTGTGGCTGATGACGCTGAGCTGACGCGCTGGGTCGTGCACGGGGAACGGCTGATCTACGACAACCGGTGGATTCGGCTGGGGTTGGCCGATGTGGAGATCCCCGGAGGGGAACGGTTCGAGCATCACGTGGTGCATCTGGATCGCGCCGCAATCGCTGTCGTACTGGATGAGCAGGATCGGGTCTTGCTGATGTGGCGGCATCGGTTCGTGTTCGATCGATGGGGGTGGGAGCTTCCCGGCGGGCTTGTCGAGGCCGGCGAGGATCCGATGGTGACCGCTGCCCGGGAGGTGGAGGAGGAGACCGGGTACCGGCCCAAGAACGTCGAGCGGCTGGTGAGCTACCAGCCGATGGCTGGCATGGTGGATGCGGAGCACCTGCTGTACGTGGCGCGCGGGGCCGAGCTGGTGGGCGCGCCTGACGGCGAGGTGGAAGCCGACCGGATCGAGTGGGTTCCCATGGCGGAGGTTCCCAGCATGATTGCCCGCGGGGACATCTGGACGTCGGGAACGTTGATCGGGTTGCTTCAGGCTCAGGTGTGGCTCAACGGCCGAGGGCGCGGTTGACCGCTTTCGACAGTTCGTCGATGCGGCGGCGTTGTCTGCGGCTCCCGGTCATGGTGGCCAGTTGCTGAGCGCGTTGGATATGGGGTTGGGCGGCTTCGGGGTCGCCGACGGCCAGGAGGGCGTGGCCGAGGTCGCAGCGGACGCCAGATTCGGCTCTGTTGTAGGTGCCGTCCATGCCGGCAAGGGCCGAGCGGAGGTCGTCGGCGGTGTCTGGGTCGCCGAAGCGTACGAGACAGTTGCCGCGCCAGCGGGCTATGTGGTGGGCGTTGATGGACAGGTAGGGCATGTCCGGGTCGCCGTCCCCTTCGGGGAGAAGGGCGGTGGCCTGGTCGAGAGCCGCGCGGCAGGTGGTCTCGTCGCCGAGGATGGCGGCGGCTTCTGCTTCGGCTGCTGAGAGCCAGGTGCGAAGGCGAGCCGGCACGTGCGCACCGTGGTGCTCGTGAACATGCTGCAGGAGTTCGGTCGCTTCGGCGGGGCGGCCGAGTTCCATGAGGACGTACGCCTGTTCGCCAGAGACGTAGGCCAGCAGGGCCGCGTCGTCAGCCTCGTACGCGGCGGCTTTGGCGCGCTCGTAGTGGGTCCAGGCGTCGTTGAGTGCCAGGGTGTTGATGGCCTGCCATCCCGCGAGTGAGGCGGTTTCGGCGAGGAGGTGGGCCAGTTGGGCGCGGAGGCCGGGGCGGATGGCGTGGCGGTGGGCGCGCTGGATCTGGGCCATCTGGGCGTGCATCTTGTCGGCGATGGCGGGGCCTCCGAGGCGGCGGTCCAGGAGGCGCAGGTTGTTGGTGTCGGTACGCAGGATCATGACCGTGGTGGGGTCGACGACTGCGGCGGCGTCCAGTCGGTTGATGAGTTCGGTGGTTTGTTCTTCGTGTTCGTCGTCGTGGTCGCCGGTGGGTGAGGCGATGTCGACCGGGGCCAGGCCGAGGAGCATGCGGGCGTGATCGGGCAGGCGTAGGCCGGAGGCGACGCGCTCGATGACGGCAAGTTCTTTGATCGTTCCGTTGCCGCGCAGGATGGCGTTGACGCGGGGCTGACCGAGGCCGGTGGCGGTGCCGATGCGGACCTGGCTCGCGCCGTATTTGACCGCAAGACCGAAAAGTCCGGCAATGTCGCGCTCTCTGAGAATTTCCCGGGTCTGTTCCTGTTCCCAGACAACGGCGGGTAGTTCAATTGGGTCGAACGCGCCATTTTGCATTGCTGACCTCCGGCTTTGTCAATGTCCGGATGATGCATTGCCGTGTGGCGGAGCCTATATCCCATCGTCGTATATCAGCGTGGGATAGGTAAGAAAAGTATCGGCGTCCATGCTGTCCGGCATGACAACGCCAGTCAGATGTACAGAGTGCGAGGGACGGGGCTGGAAGATCGTCACCCGGCGCGGCCACGTGGCGGCTTCGGGGCTGGGTCTGGCGGCATCCGCCCAAGAGGACTGCCTACACTGCCCGGGGCCGGCCGAGACGCCTCAGGAGCGGTTCGAGTGGGAAGTCCGGATCACCTCGGAGCAGGGTGAGGCGCTGGGACCGTGCGGGTCCTCTGCCTTCCAGGCCACCGCGATGGACGAGTTGCGCAAGGCGATGCGGGGCATGCCGGGTGACGCCTCTATTCGGGGCAGCATCGTGCACAAGGTCTTCGACTTCGGTGCGGGTGCGGATGGCTGGTCAAGCCGTCATATCTTCCGGGCATATCTCGACCCGGCGGGTTCCGTACTATTTGAGCGGGTCGCCAAATGATCGCCCCCATGATGATCGGTACGGATCCCTGTCGGTCGGCCGAGCTCCTGCAAGAGGCTTTGCGGCACGACGGAATCAAGGCCGATGTCCATGATGGTTATGGGCTGGCGTTGGTTTCGGTCTGGGTTGGCCTGGTCGTATGGTGCGACGGTGGGCGCTTTTGGTGGCGTACCGGGTGGAATGCCGGTCGTCGGCGCGTCATTTATGCCTGGCATCCGGCGACTGATCCATTTCGGGCGGCTCGCCGTATCGCTATGCGGTACGAGGAATTGCGCGACCAGCGATGCACTGAGGTGGGCCGACACGAGGCGCCCTCTGCGGAGCCTCAATGAACACGTGGGAGCGTGTTGGGAGCCGCGCAACGATCGTGACCATGGAGCACAGCCCTGCCTCCACGCGGGCCTACCGATCTATGTTGATCGGGCGCGAAGGGCGGGTGGTGGCGGTGCTGCGTGAGGGCAACGTCGCTCTCCTGAAGCTCGACGGCGAGTGGTGCGACCTGCCGGAAGGTGCGCAGCGTTGGGCTGTCGCGTGGGATGACCTTGCGATTCATGAACCGGCGGGCGAGGCTGAGGTCGCTGTCCAGAGGTACGTGGCCGGCTTCTCGAAAGAGGGCCGCGTCCTGAAGCAGCACGCCGTCGTGCCTGGAACGAAGGTCGCCATTTGTTCTTCGCCGGTCAAGCCGCTGCCCTTCTGCGGTTGGTCGCTGACCTTCTCCCCCACTGCCCCTCAGGCGTGCGCGACGTGCCTCACGCTCCTCGATGCCCTTGATCCGGACGGCAGTAAGGTCACTATGCCCGCACCCTGATGGGGCCTGACAAGCACATCCTTAGCCGGTACTGTGCTTGTGCGCATGAGTGCAAGAGCGAACGGGCGGTTGAGATGAGCATGGACTTCGCCCCACCGAAATACGCCCAGGTGATGCGGGCTATTCAAGAGCGTATCGAGTCGGGCGAGTACGCCCCGGGCGACATGCTGCCGTCCGAAACACAGCTCGTGCGCGAATTGGGCGTCGGCCGAACCACGGTAGTGCGTGCCCTTCAGACGTTGGCCATGCAAGGTTGGATCGAGCGCGAGCATGGGCGTGGCTCCTTTGTGAAGGGTCGTCCGGAGAGCGCGGCCGAGCGGGTACGGCCCAGCCAGATGACTACCGAACAGGGCGAGAGCGCCGATGCGGTGGTGGAAGCCGGGCGCGTTCCAGCCCCACGGCATGTAGCGCGTCTGCTGGGTGTTGCCGAGCAAACCCCAGTGATCATGCGTAAGCGGGTGGCTCGACAGGCGGACGTGATCTCGGCCGTGGAGACGGTCTGGGTGCCGCTGGAGCATGCCATCGGCACCGACCTGGACAAGCCCGAACCCCTGCGGCGCGGCATCCGCCAGCACCTCCAGGCCGTCAAGCACCTGCGCTTCGACCACATCACCGAGCGAGTCAGCGCACGCATGCCCACTCAGGAGGAAGCCGAGCTGCTCGGGTCATCCAACCCGGTCCTCGGCGTGCTGGCCACCGTGCATGACCCGGCTGGCGACGTGCTGATGGTGGCGAGCCTGGCCCTGCCCGGGAGCCTGCACGAGCTCGAAGATGTCTTCAAGGTGAGCTAACTCTTACCAGCCACTTACCTCTCATCCACTTGTGCGGACGAGTTGTAGTCACTTACTCTCAACTCATGCGGACAAGTGGACGAGCGAACGAAGGGCTCTCCATCGCTATCGAGAGGAACAACATGGCAATCCAGGGACCCATCCCCGTCACCTACAACATGGTCTTCCCGCACGGCTGCTACATCGTCGGCGAGGTCGAGCCCGTCAAGGACTTCGACGCCTCGTCCAACGGCCGGTTCGTGCAGGCCCGCGACAAGCAGACAGCAGAGCTGGTCTGGCAGGTCGCGGTCATGGACGGTGACCCGACCCTCAAGCCCGCCCAGAAGACGGTGGCGGTCAAGATCCTCGCGCCGGTCCAGCCGGTGCCCCCTCAGCCGATGCCGGGGCTGCCGTTCACGCCGGTCGAGTTCGACGGCATGTCCATCACGCCGTATGTCAACGCCGCCGGTCGCCTCGCGTACTCGATCAAGGTCCGCGAGATGCACGCACCCCGCCAGACCACCCAGCCCACCCAGAGCAAGGCTTCGGCCGGAAAGGACGCCGCCTAAATGACCCGTCGCCGTACCCCGCGCAACAGCGTGATCCGACTGACCACCGGACACGCCGCCCGCACCCTCAACCACCCGTACGCCCACCGTGAGCCCGTCCTGGCGCTCGACTTCGGCGCCACCTCCGTCCTGGTCACCACCAGCGGACCCGTGACCGTGGAAGACCTGAAGTTCGCGCGCCAGCTCGCCCGCGAGGCCCACCGCTTCGCGCGCTCCCTGGAGCGCAGCTTCTACGGGCTGCCCGATGGCAAGGGGGTCGCGGCATGAGTCTCGGCCCGTACACCTACGTCACGCTGTCCCTGCGACAGGAGTCCACGCCGCACGTCGGCGTCTCCTTCCACACGCCCGACCTCAAGGTCCGCTCCGGACTCCTGCTCAGTTGTTCGCGGCCGTACCTGGAGTTCAACTCTCACGAGGCTGACGTGCACATCTCCACCACCGGAGCCGGACCGGTCACCGACACCGACCTGGCCATTGCCAGAGAGATCTTCACCGCTGCCGCTCGCTACCTGGCCGACTGCGAGCAGTTGCACGCCGAGCAGTCGGCCACCACCAAGGACGCCACCGACCCGGCGGCCTGACATGAGGCGGGGCCGCTGGAAGCGGCAACTTCCGGCGGCCCCTCGGTTCTCCCCTGACTCCACATCACGAGAGGTTCCCAGCTTATGTTCAAGCGGCTGCCTGGCGACGAGGCGCGCAACCTCGTCTCCACCACGCCCGACACGGCCGTCGTCTTCCGGCCGGCCGTCGTCAAGACTCCCGCCATCATCACCATCGTCATCCTGGTCTGCCGCACGCTCGCCAGGCTCGTCCGTACGATCTGGCGCCACCCCATCGCCACCGCCATCCCGGTAGCCTTCGGCGCAGCCTGGTACTTCTACGGCTGGCCCATGGCGGCATCCCTGCTCGGCACGGTCGCCTTGGCCTTGGCCTCATGGGCGTTCATCGACCGGCCGTCGTTCGCCCGTCTCGTCGGCTACCGGCTGCTGGCCTGGTGGCGACTCGTCTGGATCTACCGGCGGCACTGGCAACCCGTCATGATCGTCTCCGGTCTCGGCCGACACCTCCAGGGCCGCGACTACCTCCCCCGACTCGGCAAGGTCACCTGCACCTCGTGGGCCGACCTGGTCACCGTGCGCATGCTCAAGGGACAGGCAGTCAAGGACTGGGCTGACCGCACCGACCACCTGGCCCAAGGATTCGGCGCGAAGTCCTGCCGGGTGGCGCTGTCCCGGGCCGGTCGGCTGACGCTGACCTTCCCGCGCAGCGATCCACTCGCCTCGCCCCTGCCAGCGCTCGCCATACCGGACGAGCCGACCGTGGGGCCGGTCGAGATCGGCAAAGGTGAGGATGGGCGGCCGTGGCGGCTCAAGGTGCACGGCACCCATGTCCTCGTTGCGGGCGCGACCGGGGCCGGCAAAGGGTCGATCATCTGGTCCGTCATCCGTTCCCTGCTCCCCGCCGCCTGTGCGGGCCTGGTCGAGTTGTGGGCGTTGGACCCCAAGCTCATGGAGCTGTCCTACGGGCGCGACCTGTTCGGCGATCGGTACGCGGCCGCCCCCGAGGAGTGCGCCGACCTGCTGGACGAGGCCGTCTGCGTCATGCAGAAACGGGCCGCCCGGTTCGCCGGACTCCAGCGCTCCCACACACCCACCGTCGATGATCCGTTCGTCCTGGTCGTCGTCGATGAGGTGGCGTTCCTGACCGCCTACCAGTCCGACCGGCAACTCCGGCAACGCATCTCCGCTGCGCTGGCCACCCTGACCACCCAAGGGCGCGCGGTCGGCGTCGGCGTCCTGGCCGCGCTTCAGGACCCCCGCAAAGAGGTCATGAACATCCGCAACCTGTTCCCCGACAAGATCGCCCTCCGGCTCGACGAATCCGAACAGGTGGACATGGTCCTCGGCGACGGCGCACGCGACCGGGGCGCCCTGGCCGACCACATCTCACCCGTCCCGGAGCTGGGCGCGGGCGTCGGCTACGTCCGGCTGGAAGCCAGCCCCGAACCCGTCCGGGTCCGCGCCGCCTACGTCTCCGATCACGACATCCGCGCCATGGTCGACGCCTACGCCCCGCACGGGGAGGCCGCGTGAAGATCTGCTTCCACGGCACCGCCGACGAAATCAGCCTGGTCGCAGGCCGCCCGCTGCTGGTCCTGCTGACCGCTCACGACCTGCCCCGCATGCGGGTCTTCGAGCTCTACCGGCCTCACGTTCACGCCTACCCCTCTTACGAGCACTACCGGCTCTGCGCCGTGATGACCGAAACCACCGGCGAAGGGAGGACCGAGTGACCCATCCGCACGACCGCGCACTACCCCGGGCCGTCCGCCAGGCCATGCCGATGGCCCGGGATGTCCTCGTAGAGGTCGCCAAGCTTCACGGGGTCTGTATCAGGCCCGTCCCGCTGCGGCGGCTCGACATCGTCACCGGCAAGTCCGAGATCATCGACGTTCCGTGCGGGGCCGTCCTCGCCAGCAAGTGCCCGCCGTGTGCCAAGCGCAACCGGCAGCTCCGCATGGCCCAATGCCGCGAAGGCTGGCACCTGGACGAGGAGCCCACGATCGTGCCCGACGAGCCGAACGAGGAGCAGCGCTGGCTGGTCGAGTTCCGCGCCGACATGCAGGCCAAGCGCGATGCCGCCGAACAGGCCGGCGACGACACCACCGACCTGGACGCCGTCCTGTCCGGCCTCGATGACGAGATCAACGCCGCCGGCATGCGGGGCAGCGTCACCGGATCCGCGGTGCCCAAGCGCACCCGCTCGACCCGGCGGCGTCAGGACGCACCCGACCTGCCCAAGCGCAAGATGACCAACACCACCCTTGGACGCACGTTCACCACCGCCGACGGCAAGACCTACCGGCCGTCGCTGTTCGTCACGCTCACCCTGCCCAGCTACGGCAAGGTCCGTGACGGCGTTCCCGTCGATCCCGACACCTACGACTACCGGCGCGCTGCTCGGGACGCGCTGCACTTCTCCAAGCTCGTAGATCGCTTCGTGCAGAACCTGCGCCGGGTCGCGGGCTATGACGTGCAGTACTTCGCCTCGGTGGAGCCTCAGAAGCGGCTGGCGCCACACCTGCACATGGCCATTCGGGGCACCCTGCCGCGTGCGGAGATCAAGCAGATAGCCGCGGCCACCTATCACCAGGTGTGGTGGCCTCAGGCCGACGAGGTGCGCTTCGAGGGCGATCGGCTGCCAGTGTGGAACGAGGAGGCCGGCTACCTCGACCCGGCAACCGGCGAGGTCCTGCCCACCTGGGACGAGGCCCTCGACTTCCTCGACGAAGACGCCGAACCGCTCCACGTGATCCGCTTCGGCAATCAAGTGGACGTACAAGGCGTTCTCGCCGGTACGCGGGACGCTGACCAGTGCATCTGGTATCTGTCCAAGTATCTGACCAAGTCCATCGGCGAGACTCTCGACGGCGGGCAGGCCCAGCGTGAGCACGCCGCGCGCATGGTCGATGCCCTGCGCTACGAGCCCTGCTCGCCGACCTGCCCGAACTGGCTGCGCTACGGCGTCCAGCCCAAGAACGTCAAAGCCGGGATGGCCCCCGGCCAGTGCCGATCCAAGGCGCATAAGCCCGAACACCTCGGCTACGCAGGCCGCCGCGTCCTGGTCTCCCGCAAGTGGTCCAACAAGACCCTCGCCGAACACAAGCAGGACCGCCGTACATGGGTCCTGGAAGCCCTCGGCCAGGCCGACGAACCCACCGATCCCCACCGCTACGTCTGGCGACCTATACCGGCAGGAGACGCCAACGTGCCCCCGCTGGCCGTACGTCTCCTGCGCACCGTGGCCGAACGCCAACGCTGGCGAGCCCACCTCAGAGAGCTGGAAGCCAGAGCATCCGGACAAGACCTTTCGGCAACCGAGGACCTGGGGAGGGCCGCATGACCAGGCGAGACGAACTGCTGACCGTGGCCCAGGTCCTCGACGAACTCGGCGGAGTATCCCGCCGCACCTTCTACCGCTGGCGCGAGATCGGCAAGGCGCCTGAAGGCATCCGCCTGCCCAACGGCGAACTCCGCATCTACCGCAGCGATCTCAACGCCTGGCTCGAATCCCTCCGGAGCACCGCATGACGACCTCGTACGACGTGAAGTTCTTCGAGATCAGCCGCAACAAGTCCAGCAAGACACCCTCGTACGTCGTCCGCTGGTCCGTCGCCCGCAAGCGCTCCTCCAAGACCTACCGAACCAAGGCCCTGGCCGACAGCTTCCTGTCCGACCTACGGCAGGCCGCCAAGCGCGGTGAAGCGTTCGACGTGATGTCCGGGCTGCCCACATCCATGATCAAGGCCAAGGACGCTCAGAGCGTCCTGGAGTTCGCCCAGGCGTTCATAGAGATGAAGTGGCCACACGCGGCGGCCAAGAGCCGCGACAGCATGTCCGACGCCCTCGCAACGGTCCTGCCCGCACTGAGCAAGGATCGAGCAGGCCGCCCGGACACTCGCGAGCTTCGCACCGTCCTGCGCAAGTGCCTGCTCCTGCCAGAGGACAAGCGACCGGATATACCGCAGCAGCACAGCGCGGCGGCGGCCTGGCTGAAAGCTGCCTCGCTCGACCTGGCGAGCCTGGAGGAGGCCAAGACGGTACGGCTCGCCCTGCACGCCCTGACCTTGTGCCTCGACGGCAAGGCGGCGGCCTCCACAACCATCGCCCGCAAACGCGCCGTCTTCCACGCTCTCTTGGAGTACGCGGTGGAGCTGGAGGAACTTTCGGCAAATCCGCTGCACAAGATCAAGTGGAAGCCACCCAAGACAACGGAGACGGTGGACCCTCGCGTCGTGGTGAATCCGCGCCAGGCGCAGGAGCTGCTGACCGCGGTGACCTACGTAGGACAGCGCGGCAGGGGCCGGCGCCTCATGGCCCTCTTCGCCTGCATGTACTACGCCGCCCTACGTCCGGCCGAAGCAGTCGGCCTACGACTGCAAGACTGCCACCTGCCCACGTCCGGCTGGGGGCGGCTCACGATCGACGTGTCCCGGCCAGAGGTCAACACCCAGTGGACCGACAGCGGAGACGCCCATGAAGAACGCGGCCTCAAGCACCGTGGCAGGCAAGACGTCCGCCCGGTGCCCATCCCACCAGAACTGGTCAAGATCCTTCGCGAGCACATCGCGGAATACGGCACAGCCAAGGATGGCCGCATCTTCAGCAGCGAACGCGGTGGCGTCGTGGCCTCAACCGCCTACACCGAGGTCTGGCAGGCCGCTCGCCTCCTGGCCTTCGCACCCGCCCAGGTCGCCTCTCCGCTCGCCAAACGCCCGTACGATCTCCGGCACGCGGCCGTCTCACTCTGGCTCAACGCGGGCGTCTCAGCCCCGGACGTGGCCGAGAGGGCGGGCCACAGCGTCGATGTCCTGCTGAGGGTCTACGCCAAGTGCATCGACGGCCAACAGGAGATCGCCAACAAGCGGATCGGCGACGCACTCGCCGCATGACCACGTCCCAACCGCACCTAGAGCCCCGGCCCACCACCGGGGCTCTTCTTCTTGGCCGCGTATTGGCCGAATCGGGCCACCGACCTGCGGAAACGCGCCAAAGATCATTGCACGTATATTGGTGGACCAGCGACAACGGGCCGCTCAGAGCGGCATCCGGCTGCATACCCCTGAAATGCAGAAGAGGCCCCGAAGGGCCTCTGAGCTGCGCTTACTGCGTGTGGCAGGTGCAAGGTTCGAACTTGCGTAGGCTGAGCCGACGGTTTTACAGACCGCTCCCTTTGGCCACTCGGGCAACCTGCCGTGCCATCCGCTCTCGCGGCGACAGATAGAAGGATAGCGGACTTCCGAGGTGTGCGTGACAACGGTTGGGTGTGCGCCGGATCTCCGTTGGGCACCGCGCCGAAACGGGTGGAGGGGAGCCGGAATCCGGACGGTTCTCCGTACGGGGAGCGGTGTCCTGCGCGGCGGGCCGATGCTGGCTAGGCTCGTGCGCTGGGTCCGCGCGTTTTCGCGTACGCCGGGGAAGCAGGATCCGGGTAGTGCTTTCGCCGCTGAGAGGATGAGTGTTTTGGCCGATTCGTCTTTCGACATCGTGAGCAAGATCGACCGTCAGGAGGTCGACAACGCTCTGAACCAGACGGTCAAGGAGATCGGGCACCGCTTCGACTTCAAAGGTACGGGGGCCGCGATCAGCTGGTCAGGGCAGGACAACATCGAGATCAAGGCGAACAGCGAGGAGCGGGCGAATGCCGCTCTCGACGTGTTCAAGGAGAAGGTGGTCAAGCGGGGTCTCTCGCTGAAGATCCTCGACGCGGGTGAGCCCAAGCTGTCGGGCAAGGAGTACCGGATGCTGGTCAGCCTGAAGGAGGGCATCGACCAGGAGAACGCGAAGAAGATCTCCAAGCTGATTCGCGACGAGGGGCCGAAGGGGATCAAGGCGCAGATTCAGGGCGAGGAGCTTCGGGTCAGCTCGAAGAAGAAGGACGACCTTCAGGACGTCATCTCCCTTCTGAAGGGCAAGGATCTGGACATCGCCCTCCAGTTCGTGAACTATCGCTAGCGGAGGCTACTTCAGGCCTTTGAACTGGCGTTTCAGCGTTCCGCAGGGCTCGAAGGGCACATCCGGGGCACACGGTCGAGCGCGCTGTCCACGAGGGCACGCGTCTTCTCCTGTGCCTCGGGCCGCTCCCCCGCATGTACGTGTCCTCGGTGGAGTGGCTGAGAGCGGGCTACACAGCCTTGGTCGAGGTGCCTCGCGGATCGGCCAAATGGCTCCGTGGGTGATGCTGGCCAGTCAGAGGCGGGGCACCCACCGCGGACCGCCAACGTCCATATGCACGGCTTAGAGGCCGCATTTCGGAAGTGGATTCATAGCGACTCATTGATTGTGGCGAGGTGGGATGGCGACCTTGTAGCGGATGGCGAGCGTGCCGAAGCGAGGTGGTCACGGCCCAATGAGGTTTGAGCCGACTGATGCCGCGTCCCACAGGTGGCGCTGCTTGCATGATCGACCGGCAAGATCCGCCGGGTGCCATTACGATGCCACCGCCGGAACAACCCGTAGATCGCCTGCCAGCACCCATACCGCTCCGGGAAGTTCCACTCAAACGCTCCCGCCCGCACCGGAGCCTTCAATCGGCTGCCGTTTCGTCCAGATCGGCGCGCGGCCGGCGGGCAGGGACGGCTCTGGTACCACCACCAATAAGGTGCTGGCGAAGTCTCCGCGTTTGATGGTCTCCTTGGGTCGTTGAACCATCTATCCGAGATCTCGTGCCTGTGTCGATCGTCGACGCGGCACCCGGTCTTTCCGATCCGTCACCTTGACCCGTTTTCGCTGGCGGAGTTCTTCGCCGACGCGCACCATGGGAGTTCGATCCTCCTCCCGGGGAAAAGAAATCTAGGCACCGGTGCGAAAGAACCGCTGCCTGACTACGGGCGCCCATCGGCAGGTTGGGGAACTGTCCGTCACTGAGTCCTCACTCAATGAGACCATGGATGAAGTCAACCACAAGGGAGTACTCCCTCTGCCGCAAAGGTGGAACAGTGGACAAAGAAGGACGCCTTCTCGACCTGATGTCACGGATGCGGGCACTCGAAGCGGGCGTGCCCAGCAGTGGCGCCGGCAAGGCCACAACGGCCGAAGTCGCCCAGATAAAGGCCGACATCGCCGAGTTCCGTATTGAGGTCACACAAGATCTCGCAGCTCTCGGCGACGAGATGGCCGGGCTTCGGCGGCACTTGAACGAGTACCTCAGTTCCTTCCAATGCAAGGTCCAACTCCAGCCGGGGTCCCTCTAACCCGACCTCATCGATCCCTAGATAGCAGAGGGCTCAGCCGAAGCCGCCGATATGCCTGCGGCGGCTCAGGCTGAGCCCAGCATCCGCTTGATCTCCGACCTGCGTGGTATGGACATGAATGATCGACTTCGCAGTGCTTCAGGTTGATCTGGTCCAATTCCAGGGTCTGGCTGGTTGTCCAGCCCGATCGCGCCCTCAGTCAGATTGCCCTAGAGGATGGTGGGTGGCGGCGGGCGGTATGTCGGGGCTCGATCGTAAGCTCGGTAAACGTGACGAAGATCCCCCTGCGCCGCTTTACGGCGCGTGCCCTGCCCATTGATGATCAAGATCGAGTCCTCCTGCTCCACGGCTTTGACCCGGCCAGGCCCGATGAGCCGTTCTGGTTCACGATCGGCGGGGCGGCGGAGGATGGCGAGACGTTACCGGAGGCGGCGGCGCGGGAGTTGTTCGAGGAGGTCGGGATCCGGGCGAATGCGGACGAGCTCAGCGGGCCGTACGGGAACAGCGTGATCGAGTTCAACTGGTCCGAATATGCCGTCACGCAGGATCAGACGTTCTTCGCGATCTGGGTGGGGGCCGGTGCGGTCGTGTCGTTCGATCACATGGAGCAGACCGAGAAGGACACGACGACGGCTTATCGGTGGTGGAGTGCGGAGGAGCTCGAGAGCACGGAGGAGACCTTCTTCCCGACGGATCTCGCGTCCATCCTGCGCCAGGTCACTGAGGGCGGAGGATCCGCGTAGCGCCGGCGATCAGCGCCGTGGCCAGGATCCAGCCGGAGACGATCAGTCCGTACGCGAGCCACTGCGTCCACCCGCCCGGGTCGAACAGCTCTCGTTGCCCGAATGCGGGGATCGGGAGCAGGAGGTCGAAGGTGTAGGCGAAGGCGTTGAAATCGGGGCTCTCGGAGGGTTTGAGCGCTCTTGGGGGGTTAATGGCGAAGACGACCGTCCCGATCGCGAGCAGCAAGGCGAACCACATGCCCGCCAGCCAGGGGCGGTAGCCGTACCCGACCGCGACGTCGAGGAGCCGCCCCCACGCCCGGCTTCCGAGGCCCTGGGTCTGCCGGCGGGCTCGGAGTTTGGCGAGTTGGGTGCGCCGGGCGAGCGCGTCGTTGCCGTCGCTGAGGAACCAGGCGGCGAGTTGCTCGTACGGCTGCGGCCTGAACCCCTCCGGATCCCGGGCCACCCAGTCGATTCGGCGGGTTACGCCGGAGCCGCGCAGGCGATCGTAGGTCAGGCCGTTCAGACGTAATTTCTCGGGCCAGGTGTCCGGATTGTCGTGCAGCGTGCCGACGGTGGTGTGCGCGAGGGTGACAACGCCTTCGATGGGCTTTGCAGGCTTCAGGTAGAGCTCGCGGAGCTCCATGTGGCTGGCGTGGAGGGCGTAGCTGGTGTCCGGGCTTCGGATGATCCCGTCGAGCGAGAGTGTCCCGTTGATTCGCGCTCCGCGTAATCGTACGCAGCCCAATGCCAGGAATCCGTCGGTGCAGCGCATGATGTCCTCGACGACCATGTTGTCGGCGATGAGGGCCTGGTTGCCGGGATTGCGGAGGGTTGCGCCGTCCAGGAAGAGTCCGCCGTTGAGGCGGGCGCCGAGCAGGCCGATTGCTCCGGTGATGTCGGCGTTGCGCAGGTACGTGCCGGAGTCCACGACGACGGCGTTCGCGTAGAGCGCCCATCCCTCGTCGTCGTCTGCCGTCATCTTGGTCCCACCCAGCCACAGCCCGCTCTCGAACTGGGCCCGGTTCAGGCGGACGGTGCCCGTGATGTTCGAGCCGGACAGGCTGAGGTGCCCGGCCACCCGCAGGCCGCCGCCGCTGAGGCCCGGGAGGCGGCAGTCGGTCAGGCGTACGGTGCGGGTGTTGGAGTCGGTGAAACGGATGGGTTCATCCAGATGGCAGCCGATCAGGCTGAGTTCGTACGGGATCGTGCCGCCGATGATCGTGAGCCGGCCGGTGATCCGGGCGCCGCGCAGGCGTACCGCCGGGACCGAGCCGGTGCCTGTGTCGCGGGCGCCGAGGAGCAACTGGGCGATCACTTCGGCTCTGATCGAGCGTTCGGGCCCCCACGTGTGGCCGTCCGTGGGGGCGTTCGCGCCGGCCGTACGGAACGGACCGATCTTGAACGGGCCCAGCTCGACGGTCTGCCCGGTGGGGAACGCGTTCCAGAGCCTCCGCTCCGCCTTGGTTAATCGGCGCATGGGTCAGCGGCGGTAGCCGGCCATCCGCTCGAGGCGGGCGACCCGCTCGGACGTGGGTGGATGCGTGGAGAACAGCCGGCCGAAGCCCGAGCCGCTGAACGGGTTCGCGATCATCATGTGGGAGGCCGAGGTGAGGCGGCTGTTCTCGGGGAGCGGAAGCCTGCGGGCACCCATCTCGATCTTGCGGAGCGCCGAGGCCAGTGCGAGCGGGTCGCCCGTGAGTCTGGCACCCGATTCGTCGGCCTGGAACTCTCTCGTCCGGGAGATCGCCATCTGCACCATCCCGGCCGCCACCGGTCCGAGCACCATCATCAGCAGCGCGCCCACGAAGCCCGGCCCCTCGTCATCGTCCGAGCCACCGAAGAACACGGCCACGTAACTGATCCAGGTGATCATCGTGGCCAGCGCGCCGGCTACGGAGGAGATGAGGATGTCCCTGTTGTACACGTGTGACAGCTCGTGCCCGATCACTCCGCGCAGCTCGGCCTCATCGAGCAGCTTGGTCAGGCCGTACGTCACGCACACCGCGGCCTTGCGAGGGCTTCTTCCGGTCGCGAACGCGTTCGGCTGCACCGTCGGCGAGATGTACAGGCGCGGCATCGGCTGGCGAGCCTCGGTGGAGAGCTCTCGCACGATCCGGTAGAGCGTGGGCTGCTCCACCTCGCTGACCGGCCTGGCGCGCATGGCCGACAGGGCGATGCGATCGGAGAAGAAATAGGCGACTCCGTTGCTCGCCAGGGCAAGCACGAGCGCGATCTGCACACCGGCGCCGCCGCCCAACCACGCGCCCACCGCGACAATCAGCGACGACAGGCCGCCCAGCAGGATGGCCGTGCGCAGACCGTTGTGGTGCAAGGTTTCCCCCCTTCGTGGTCTGGGTTCACCTCCTCCAACGACCACGACCCGGTGCTTCGTTCCCCAGCCGCTCCCCGGCGTGCTCAGCTGCGGGCGGAGCGCGACCTTCTTCTTACCCACGGCCCGTTTCTCAACCGAAGGCGGACAGTGCGGTCATGTCCAGGACCAGTTGGGGGGCGATCGAGAACAGCACGGCCACTGCCACGGCCAGGCCGATGGCCAGCCACGTCGTGGGCGTCGGGCGGTGCCGGACGAGGACCGGTGCCGTGGGAGGGGTGAAGAGGCGCGCGGTCCAGACGGCGTAGTAGTAGAGCCCGATCACGGTGTTGACGGCCATGATCAGGGCAAGCCAGCCCGAGCCACCCTCCACGATCTCGCGGAAGACGAACACCTTGGCGAAGAGCCCGGCCAGGCCCGGTGGCAGGCCAGCCAGGCAGACCAGGCAGAACGCCAGCGCGAGCCCTGCCGCGGGGCGCCGGAACGCCAGGCCCCGGTAGTCGTCGAGCTCGTTGCGGGTGGCGGTCCTGGAGACGAGCAGTACCACCGCGAACGCGCCGAGGTTCATGGCGGCGTAGATGACCAGGTACGCCATGGAAGTGCTGACCGCGCCGACCCCGGTTCCGGCTGGGTATGTGCCGGGTCCCCTGGCGGGCCGAAGGGTTATGCCCTGGGCCGCCACCGCCAGCGGCGCCAGGATGTAGCCCGACTGCGCGACGGAGGACCAGGCCAGCAGGCGTACGGCGGAGCGTTGGCGCATGGCGAGCAGGTTGCCCGCGGTCATGGTCAGCGCGGCGATGATCCCGACAATGGGCGCCCAGGTGGCGGCCTGCCCGGACAGTCCGGCGACCAGTACGAGGATCAACCCGGCGAATCCGGCCGCCTTGGAGATCACCGAGAGCAGCGCGGCCACGGGGATCGGGGCACCCTGATAGACGTCGGCCGCCCAGGAGTGGAACGGCACCGCGGCGATCTTGAAGGCGAACCCCGCCACGACGAGCACGACTCCGACCGAGACGACGGCGGGCAGACTCTGGGCCGTCGCGAGGGTCGTGGTCTCCGCCAACCCCGGTGCCGGGGCCTGACCGCTGAACACGGCCGCGAGGCGGGACAGGTAGACCGTGCCCGCGATGCCGTACAGAAGCGAGACGCCGAACAGCATGACGGCCGTCGACACCACCGAAACCACGAAGAGCTTCACGGCGGCCTCGGAGGCTCGGCCGTCGTAGCGCTTCATGGCGGTGAGAGCGAAGACCGGGAGCGAGACCAGCTCGAGCGCCACCACAAGCATGATCAGGTCTCGGGAGGCGGGCAGGGTAACCGCGCCGACGAGGGTGCAAAGGAGGAGGAAGTACCACTCACCCACCGGGATGCCGCCGGCCGCCAGCTCGGTCATCGACATCAGCACGACCACCACGGCCGCGACCAGCACCATGCCCGCGAACACCAGCGTGAAGCCGTCCGCCACGAAGGAGCACAGCCGGGTGGGACCGGCGAGGTCGGCCGGGACGCAGAAGGTCGATCGCGGCAGGCCGCCCCTGATCGCCTGGGCGACGACGAAGGCCAGCGCGACCAGGACGCCTGCCAGCGTGACGATCCCCAGCACGGGCTTCGTACGGGGGCGGGCCGGGAGGAAGGCGTCCAGCAGCAGCACCAGACCGGCCACCAGGGCCAGCGCCAGCGGGGGCGCGATCACGAAGTAGTCGATCTGCTGGATCATGAGACGGCTCCCAGCAGGGTCTGCACGGCCGGTGTGGTGAGCGACAGGAGGAGGCCGGGCCAGAGCCCGAAGAGCAGGATCAGGGCCACCAGCGGGGTCCATGCCAGCAGCTCGTAACTCCTGATGTCATCTGGCGCCTGCTGCCGGGGCGCGCCGGTAACCCGCTGAGCGCCGCCCGGCAGGGTGCCGCCGCTCACGGGTCCGGCATCTTCCAGGTACGCGTCGTCACCGGACGGTGCGGCGTGGTCCGGAGGAGTGCCGGGCCCGGTGGCGCTTGGAGGCTTGTTCTGGCCGCCGTAGGGCTCCGGTCTCGGGGGCGGCTCCAGGGTGGCCGTCGCCGAGCGTCTTGCCGTCGAGCCGAGAGGTACGACGGGACGCTCGTCCGGTGTGACGCCTTCCCGCTCGTCCAAGCGGGGGCGACCGTGGGTCACACGGGACAGCATGACCAGGAAGTACGCGGCCGTCAGGACCGCCCCCAGACCCCCGATCGCCATGTACGTCACGAACAGCGCGCGGGGCAGCCCGTTCGCCGGCTGGAAGGCCCCGAACAGCGCCAGCATCTCCCCCCAGAACCCGGCCAGCCCCGGCAGCCCCAGTGAGGCGATCGACGCGAAGGTGAGCACCGAGCCCAGCCGCGGCAGCGTCGCCAGCATGCCGCCGCCCAGGGAAGGCATGTCGGCGGTGTGGTAGCGATCCTTGATCGCCCCGGCCAGGAAGAACAGCAGGCCGGTGATGAGGCCGTGGGCGACGTTCGCGAAGAGGGCGCCGTTGATGCCGACCGGGGTCAGCGTGGCGAACCCCAGCAGGACGAAGCCCATGTGGCCGACGGAGGAGTAGGCGATCATGCGTTTGAGGTCACGCTGGGCCAGGCAGGCCAGAGCGCCATAAATGATGCCCACCACGGCGAACGCACCGAGCCACGGAGCCACTGCCATCGCGCCCTCGGGGAGGATGGGGATGGCGATCCTGGCGAAGCCGTACGTGCCCATCTTCAGCAGCACCCCGGCGAGCAGCACCGAGCCGACGGTGGGAGCCTCGGTGTGGGCGTCGGGCAGCCAGGTGTGCAAAGGCCACATGGGGGTCTTCACCGCCAGGCCGATGCCGATCGCCACGAACGCCACGATCTGCACAGACCTCGCCATGCCGGCACCGTGGGCCGCGCTCAGTGCCTCGATGTCGAGCGTGCCGGTCTGAGCCCATACGATCAGCAGGCCGAGCAGCATCACGACCGAGCCGAGCAGCGTGTACAGGATGAACTTGACTGACGCCGCCCGGCGGCCCTCGCCGCCCCAGATGCCGATCAAGAAGTACATCGGGATGAGGACGATCTCGAAGAACACGAAGAAGAGCAGCAGGTCGAGAGCGAGGAATGTACCGATCATGCCCACTTCGAGCACCAGCAGCGTGAACACCAGTGCCCTCGGCCGCGCCCCCACGAACCCCCTCCGCGCGGCGCCCCAGCACAGGTAGACAAAGCACAGGAACGTCAGCAGCGCCGTCAGCACGATCAGCGGCAGCGAGATCCCGTCGACGCCGAGGTGGAAGCGGAGTCCCAGCCCGGGGATCCACGCCCGGTCGACCTCGAACTGCGGCCGCGCGCCCCGTGCGTAGTCGAACGTCGCGGCCATCAGCACGGCCAGTGCCAGCGTCAGGCCGGACAGGGTCAGTCCGTACGTGTGCAGCAGCGGCCGGAGCCGGTGCGGCGCGAGGAGGAGCAGGAGGGCGCCGAGCAGCGGCACGGCCAGCAGCGCGACGGAGAGCCAGGGCATCATGCGAGCACCTCCGCCTCTGCGTCGAGGCGATACCGGGCCATCATGTGAACGCCACCGCCTCTGCCCCGAGGCGATACCAGGCCATCACGCGAGCACCACCGCCTCAGCAGCGAGGCGAGGCGATACCGGGCCGTCATGTGAACATCACCGCCCCCACCGCGATCAGCAGGACACCGGCCAGCACGCCGCTCACGTAGAGCTGGACATTGCCGTTCTGGGCCAGTCGCAGCAGTCCGGACAATCCGCGCGCCGACCTGCCGGACGCGCGCACCGCCCCGTCCACGACCACGTCGTCCGTCCGCACCACGAGCCTGGCCAGGGCCAGGACCGGGCGTGCGAACAGCGCGGCGTAGAGGCCGTCCACGTAGAACGCCCGCTCGCAGGGCCCGCGCAACGGCCCCAGCAGGCGGGCGGGGTCGGCGATGGGATCGATGCGCCAGAACGCGTACACCGTCCCGGCGCCGAGTGCGGCGAGCACGACGCTGACGGCGGCCACGCCGAGGTCCAGGTGCAGCTCCCCGGCGAAGCCCAGCAGCAGGGCGGGGACGGCGAGGACGACGACAGGAACGAGCATTGTGCGGGGGGCCTCGGTGACGTCCACGACGTGGGCCGTGCCCGGCTCCGGCTCGGGGAGCGCCACGGCCCGCGCCTGGCCGAAGAACGTGCGTAGCCAGGCTCTGGTGGCGTACGCGCCGGTGACGGCCACGGTCGCGAGTGCGCAGCCGTACAGGAGGAGCGCGGCCGCGTCCGTCAGGCCACCGGTGGACAGTGCGCGGTCCATGGCCAGCAGGATGCCGTCCTTGCTGAAGAAGCCGCTGGCCGGAGGGATGCCCATCAAGGCGGCGAAACCTATCGTCATCGTCACGAACGTCACCGGCAGTTCGCGCCGCAGGCCGCCCATCTGGGTCATCAGGTTGGAGCCGACGTGGTGGATCACCACACCCGCGCACAGGAACAGCAGGGCCTTGAATGCGCCGTGAGTCAGCAGGTGGAAGATGGCCGCCGTGTCGGAGCCTGCGGCCAGGCCGCCTGCCATGTACGCGAGCTGGCTGATCGTGGAGTAGGCGAGCACGCGTTTCAGGTCGTCCTGGGCCAACGCGGCCAGCGCCGAGCCCAGCATTCCCAGGGCCGCGACGACGGCCAGCACGTCGAGCGTGGGCCGGGCCGCGAGAAACGCGGGGAACAGCCTGGCCACGATGAAGATCCCGGCGGCGACCATGGTGGCGGCGTGGATCAGGGCACTGATCGGCGTGGGGCCCGCCATGGCGTCGGGGAGCCACGTGTGCAGCGGGACCTGGGCGCTCTTGCCCGCCACACCGGCCAGCAGGAGCATCGTGGCGGTCACGAGCGTGGCCGCGGACATCTCCGGCACTTTGCCCAGCACGTCGCTGATGCGGAAACTGCCTGCCGCGAGACCGAGCACGAAGATGCCGAAAAGGAAGCCGACGTCGCCCAGGCGGGTGACGAGGAACGCCTTGACCGCCGCGCGGGAATTGCTCCGGTCTTCCCACCAGTGGCCGATGAGGAGGTACGAGCAGAGGCCCATGATCTCCCAGCCCACGTAGAGGACCAGGAGGTCACCCGCGTAGACCACCAGGAGCATGGCACTGGTGAACAGGCTGATGAACGCGCTGTAGGAGGGGTAGCGCGGGTCATCCTTGAGGTAGCCGACGGAGTAGACCTGCACGGCCAGGGCGACGAGGGTGACCAGGACGCCGAGGATGCTCGACAGGTTGTCGGCCTGGAGGGTGAGCGTGATCGGGACGCCGCCGGTGACGATGGTGCCGTACGTCTGGCCTGTGGGTGGGGAGGTGGTCGCGCCGTGCAGGTAGGCGACGCCCGGGCCCCAGGCTAGCCAGCCCGCCAGGATCGCTGAGAGCGTGGTCGGGAGGATCGCGATCCAGGCTGCCCGGGTGTTGGCTCGCTGGGCCGC
The DNA here is from genome assembly GCF_053590415.1 of Nonomuraea sp. NPDC003201. Taxonomy (NCBI): domain Bacteria; kingdom Bacillati; phylum Actinomycetota; class Actinomycetes; order Streptosporangiales; family Streptosporangiaceae; genus Nonomuraea; species Nonomuraea sp. NPDC003201. The sequence continues at coordinate 82,948 of NZ_JBSFTC010000008.1, read as the reverse complement.
CGCTCTGGTTGCCGCAGTTGTCTCGGCTGTCCTGGCTTCGTGATCGGGCGTTGTGGCCTCTATCGCGGAGGTCGCGGTTTCGGGGGCCGGGGTTGTGGCCTTTGGGGTGGATGTCGTGGCTTCGGAGGCGGGCGTCGTCGTCCCGAGGCTGCCGGCTGGGGCGCCTGGGCTGGGTGTCTTGGGCCCTCTTGTGCTGGAGGGGGCGCTGAGGCGCTGGTGGGGCCAGCGGGAGAGCAGGAGCCCTGCCGCGGCGGCGACGAAGGGCAGGAGCACGGCGATGAGCGGGAATGTCGTCACAGCGTGCCACCTCGCTTGGCGGGCTGCTCGTCCCCACGGCCGCCTTCGGTCTCCGCCTGCCCTGTCCGATCCGCCTCACCTGTCCCGTCTGAGGCTGCTTGGGGTGCCTGAGCCGGCTGGGTGTGGTGGTGCTCGTTGGGCTCGGCGGTGGCGCGTGGACGGCCTTCGGTGGGTTCAACCGTGTTGGCGGGCGTGGCGGGATCGGACGCGGCGGGGTCAGGGGTGTGTTCCGAGGCGATGGCGTGGCCTCGTACCGGTGTCGTTGCTGAGCGCGCGGCGTCGGCGGGCGTGCCCGCGATCGCCGGCGTCTCTGTGGGTTCGTCGGTGGGTTCGGCGAGGTCGCGGAGGTGGTCGATGTCGACGGTGCGGCGGTTGCGGTACAGCGCCAGCACGATCGCGAGGCCCAGGCCCACCTCGGCGGCCGCGATGACGATGACGAACAGGGTGAGGACCTGGCCGCTGTGCAGGCGGTCGGCCAGCCACACGTCGAACGCCACCAGGTTGAGGTTGACGGCGTTGAGCATCAGCTCGACCGACATCAGCACGAGGATCGTGTTGCGGCGGACGAGCACGCCATAGACGCCGATGGAGAACAGGAGCGCGGAGACCACAGCCGGGTAGACGATGTGCACTAATGACCCCCGGTCTGGTCGGGCGGCGGATTGCCCCCGGTCCGGTCGGGCACCGAGTTGTCCTGGGTGTCGGGGGGTGACGGGCTGGTCTCCGGCCGGGCTGGCGAGCTCTCCCCGCTCCGGGTGGATGGCGATCTATCCCCCGTATGCGCATCCTCCCCGGATGGGTGACCTCCGACCCGCCGAGGTGCCGAGTCCTTTTCCGTCGGCGAGCTTGCGGCGCTCGTCTCGTCGGGTGGGGTGTTGCTGCCGGTATGAGCGGACGGCGCGCCGCCGGGGATGTCCGTACGGGACAGGACGATGGCGCCGATCAGGGCGGCGAGCAGGAGCACGGACAGCGCCTCGAACGGCAGCACCCAGGTGGCGAACACACTGGCGCCCAGCTCCTTCGCGGCTCCCTGGCCTGGGGTCAACGGTGTGTAGGCGGTGTGGAATCCGTCGATCACCACCGTGACGAGAACGGCCGCGGTCGCCACCGCCACCAGGGCTGCGACCAGGCGGTTGCCGCTGTCCAGGTCTGTGGAGCGGCCGATGGGGGCCCGGGTGAGCATGATGCCGAACAGCAGCAGCACGACCACCGCGCCCACGTAGATCAGCACCTGGACCCAGGCCACGAACTCGGCGGTCAGCACGAGATAACAGCCCGCCAGGGCACCGAAGGACACCACGAGCCAGAGGGCGGCGTGGACGAGTTGTTTGGTCGTGACGACAAGCAGCGCCGATCCAACCGCTACCGCGCCCAGCAGCAAGAAGACGATCTCTTGCCCGGTGGGTGACAGGTAGGAGGGCACCGCTTCGGTCACGACTCCTCCTCGGACTCCCTTGTCTCGTCAGGGCCGAGCCGCCCGGGCGGTCGGATGGACCGTGGATCGGCCATCCTGCGCCTGCGGGAGCTCGCGGCAGAAGTTTGCTCCTCCGGCTCGGGCTTCGGTTGCGGGACGCCCGAGGCTGTGGACAACTTTTCTGAGGACGGCTGCCCTGTGGATGAAGCCTGTCCCTGGGGTGGCTCCTTCGCGGAGGGACCAGTCTCGCCGCCTTCCGTGGGGGGCGAGGTAGTGGCCGCCGTTGGGGAGGGCGCGCTGGTCGCCGGGTTGTCGTCCTTTGTTGTGGGGGCTGCGGCCGTCTCGCCTTCTCCTGCGGGGCGAGATGTGGTCGTCTGGTCCTGTTCCGGAGGGAGGGCGGAGCGCGGCACGTCGGCATTCGGCTCAGAGGCGTCGTCCTGAGCGCGGGATGGGAGGGCGCCTGGAGGACGGATCCCCCGTACGTTCTGGATGGGTCGGCGTGGGCGTCCGCTTGGCGTGCGTGACGGAGCGGTCGCGGGGCCTGATCCGGGCGCGCCCGCAGTGGGCTCCCCGTCCTGGGCGTCGGGCGTGGACGTCGTCGCTGAGGCGTCGGGGGCCGTGCCTGGGGTGCTGGATTCGGGAATCGTCCCGGATGCGCCGGTTCCGGGCGTCGTCCTGGATGCGCCAGCTGCAGGCGTAGTTCCGGAAACATCGGCTTCTGACGTTGTTTCCGGGACGGCAGCCGAAGGCGTTGTTCCGGGGACGCCAGCTTCGGATGTGGTTCCAGGCAGCCCTGCTGGGCTGGTTGTGGGCTGTGGGCCTTTTGCTCCCATTGCGGGCCTTGCGTCCAGCGCGTCGGGGGTGGGTGGTGTGTCGCTCGTTCCCGCTGCCGGCCGGGTCTTCGGCGTGTCTGGGGAAGGGCCGGCTGCCGTACCTCTGCGCTGGGGTGGTTCCGCTGTGCGTGCCGTACGGGCGGCGGGACGGCGGGGGGCGGCCGTGAGTTCCTTCGGGGGCTCGGCGCCCGGGTCGTGGGCCGGAGGCGGGGGGACGGTCTGGGTCCAGGCGGCCAGCTTGTCCTTCTCGTGGATGAGGTTGCGGATGTCGCCTTCCGCGTACTCGAACTCCGGAGACCAGAAGAGGGCGTCGAACGGGCAGACCTCGATGCATATCCCGCAGTACATGCACAGGCTGAAGTCGATGGCGAAGCGGTCGAGGACGTTCCGCTGGCGGGGGCGGCCACCCTCGGGGGCCGGGATCGTCTCCTTGTGGGAGTCGATGTAGATGCACCAGTCGGGGCACTCTCGGGCACAGAGCATGCAAGAGGTGCAGTTCTCCTCGACCAGGGCGATGACGCCGCGGCTGCGGGGCGGGAGGGCAGGCTTGACCTCGGGATACTGCTGCGTCACCGATTTGCGCAGCATGTGGCGAAGGGTGATGGACAGCCCCTTTGCCAGCCCGACTCCTGGTATCCGCCCCATGCTTCAATATCATGACGCAATTGGTCCCGCAGGCAAATGAGTGGGGACAGGGTCCCCGGTTTTCCACAGCCGTCCACAGGTTGACGGGGAGTTATCCACAAGCTGTGTGCATGCCCGGTATGAACCGTGCCGGGGCGATAGTCTCTCGGCCATGCAGCAGAGCCATCAGGTCCGTCCCGGTGGCGGGGCGTGGGCGGCCGCCGTCGTCTGGGCCTGCCTGCCCCTGTTCACGTGCGGGCTGGCGACCCCGTTCACCATCGGGTTCGCCGCGTTCTGGCTGCGGAGCATCTGGCAGGTCTTCGCGGCGTCCGCCTATCTGGTCTGCATCGGGTCGTTCGTGATCTCGGCGCTGGCGTACGACACCTTCGAAGACATTCCGCAGCCGCTGTCCGTGCTGGTCTCGTTGGGGCTGTTCGTCAGCTGGCTCGGCGGGGCCATTCACTCGGGAATCCTGGTGCCGACCATGGCGCGGGCGCGGCTCCGGGGGCCGGTGCATCCGAAGCACACGAATCTGCACCAGAGGACGACCTCGCCCTCCCATCAGCATGGTCATCGGGAGCCCGGACCCTATCAGCGGTATCCCGGCCCTGCTGAGACGCCTCGGCCGCGCCCCGCCTCGGGCGAGACGTACCAGCGGCGTACCGACTCTGCCGACACCCATCCGCCACGTCCCGGACGTGGCGAGAACTACCGGCGGCGTACGACCGAGCCCGAGTCGCGCCCGCGGCGCCCCGGAGAGCCTGAGTGGATCGGGCACTATCGGGTGCTCCAGTCGCTCGGGCGCGGTGGGCAGGGGGCGGTTTATCTGGCCGCGGCGCCCAACGGGACGCGAGTGGCCGTGAAGGTGCTGCACGATCTCGTCGATGAGATGGCGCGGGCCAGGTTCGCGCGGGAGGTCGATGCGGCGCGGCGGGTGGCGACGTTTTCCACAGCCCGTGTGCTCGACGTGAACATCTCCGGGCAGCACGCCTACATTGTCAGCGAATACGTGGAGGGGCCGTCGCTGGAGCAGCTCGTCAAGAAACACGGTCCGCGTGATGAGGACAGTCTGACCAGGCTGGCGTTATCCACAGCCGGAGCGTTGGCGGCTATCCACAAGGCGGGGATCGTGCATCGTGACTTCAAGCCGAGCAATGTGCTGATCGGGAACGACGGGCCTCGGGTGATCGACTTCGGGATCGCCCGGGCACTGGATCAGGTGACGATGACGTCGGGGAAGATGGTCGGGACGCCGCCTTATATGTCGCCTGAGCAGCTGACCGGGGAGGCTGTGGGGCCGGCTTCCGATGTGTTCAGCTGGGCTGTGACGATCATGTTTGCGGCTACGGGGCGGCCTGCCTTCGGGGAGGACACCGTGCCTGCTGTGTTCAACCGGGTGCTCACGCTGCATCCGGACCTGTCGCCACTGTCGCCTGCTTTACGGGGAGTTGTGGGGTCTTGTCTTAACAAGCGGCCTGAGGATCGGCCTTCGGCGTCTGATGTGATGTTGGCGATCGTGCACTGAGTTGTTGCCGCCCAAGGCGGTCTCCGGCCTCCTGGTTTTGGGAGGGATGGGTTGTTGTCGGTTGCGGTGTGACGCGCTTGGCGTCTTGGGTGGGCGTGCTGGGTGAGCAGGTGGGGTTGATCTGCCAGTGTTCTCGGCGTCGTTGGCTGCTGCCGCCTCTGGCCCGGGTACGTCGTTGATCGCGGCGTGCCTTCGACATGGGTGGGCGCCGCTGGTCCGGGGTGTTGGCGCTGTTGTTGATGTCGTTGATGGTGATGAGCACTGAGGCTGGTTGGGCGCCGCCGAACCGGGCGGATCCTCGACCGGGCAGGCCGTTCAACCAGTTGGGCTCCGGGCGTGTTGTCGTGTGGGTGGCTGATCGCGGGTGTCCGTCAACGGGAGTTGGTTCGGCTGCGTGGGTGGGCGCTGCTGTTCTTGTCGCGGCTGCTCCGGGGTTGTCAGGGGGTGGCTTCTTTGGTGGCTCTGGTGAGGTTGAGGTACTCCTCGCGCGAGATGCGGTGTACGGCGAGGGAGAGGTTGTGGCGTTTGGTGAAGGCGTGGGCGTGTTCGGGGAGCCACCGGCCCGGGAGGTGGTGAAGGGGGCTGCCGGTTACGTCGAGGATGAAGAGGCCGGTGAGGCTGTCGTACTGATAAAGGAGCAGGCTGAAGGCTTCGCGCGGGGATGCGCCGATTCGCCGGGTGGCCGTGACCTCCGTGCCATGGAAGATCTGGAGTGTGCCGGAGGAGCTTGCTTTGAGGTCCGGTCCGCGGCCCGCTGAGGGCAGGAGGGTGCCTCGGCGTGCCCGCCAGCGGGTTATTCGTCCGAAGACGGGGCGTAACACCAGCAGTGCGGGGCTGAAGGCGACCATCAGCCATTTGGATTCAAACATTTCCAGGAGGAACCGGCCCATTGACGAGACAGCGCGCCAGGCGGCCCACATTCCCAGAGACGCGAGGTAGGCCATGAGGACCATGCCTGCGATTCCCGCACAAATGGCCACCGGTTTATGCCATTTGCGCGGAAATAACGGTCGGAGGCCGCGTAAGCGTTGCCAGCCAGGAGCGCGGCTTGCCAGGACGGCGCGTACGCGGGCCGGAGGGTAGGAGCGGGCGTCCAGCAATGGGATGCCTGCCCTGTGCGCGAAAAGCTCCAGGTCGGGCTTGTGCCACTCGCCCGGCAGGTCGAGCAGGACCAGGCCGTCCGCGTCCAGGGCCGCTATGCCTTGCACGGGTTGTAGCTTGCCGGTTTTGGTGGTGACCTGCTCGCAGGTGTAGTGGTAGAGGCTCGCAGGTGTCACGCGTACGGAATGGTCTGAAGCAACGTCGGTGACGACCAAGGTTCGGTCGTGTGATGTCAGAACGGTTTCCGGGCGGAGTTCGCCCTTTGTCGCGCCTGAGATCGGGACGAGATGGTCCATAGTCATACCCCCAAAGGCCCCCTGCCCAGGTACGACGAATAAAGCGAACCTAAAGTTTCGCCTCTAGAAGAGAACCTTGATGATGCCGGTCAGGGCCAGTTGGCCAAGGGCCAGGGGGACCAGGATGGCCCAGGCGAGCTTTTGCAGCTGGTCCTCGCGCAGTCGGGGGAACGTGACGCGTAGCCAGATCACCACGAACGACAGCGCGAAGACCTTGATCAGAGTCCACAGCCAGCCAGGGAGGAACGGGCCGTGCCAGCCGCCCAGGAACAGAACGGTGGTCAGGAACGACAGAACCACGATCCCGACGTACTCGGAGAGCATGAACAGCGCGAAGCGCATGCCCGTGTACTCGGTCATCGGGCCCATGATGATCTCGGACTCGGCGATCGGCATGTCGAACGGGGGGCGGCGCAGTTCGGCGAGCCCCGCCAGGAAGAAGACGACGCCGCCGACGGCCTGCCACGGCAGCCACCACCATTGCCACGCCTCGACGATGCCGGGAATCGACAGCGTGCCCGCGGCCATGGCGACGGACGAGGCCGCCAGGACCAGCGGCAGCTCGTACGACATGAGCTGGGCGGCCGAACGCATCCCGCCGAGGACCGAGTATTTGTTGGCCGAGGCCCACCCGGCCATGATCGAGCCGAGGACGCCGATGCCCATGACGGCGAGGACGAAGAAGAGGCCGAGGTCGAGGTTCACGGCCACGCGGCCACGGTCGATGGGGATGGCGATCAGGACGACGAGGTACGGGACGAGCGCCACGCCGGGGGCGATCATGAAAATGCGGCGGTCGGCCGCGGCCGGGATGACGTCCTCCTTCTGCGCGAACTTCACCCCGTCGGCGATGAGCTGCGCCCAACCGTGGAAACGACCCGCGTACATGGGGCCCAGCCGCGACTGCATGTGAGCCATGACCTTGTGCTCGGTCTGGCCGACGATCAGCGGCAGAACCAGGAACACGATGAGGATGACGGCGAAGCTCAGCACCACTTCAAGCATCGGGCGGCCCCCAGTCGGCTGGAACTCCTGGCGGAAGTGTCTTGCGGCGGCTCGGTGCGCCATGTCCCGATTCGCCGGGCTCCTTGGCGCCGGGCCACGGCTTGGCCACGCGGGCGGCGAGGATGAAATCCTTGCGGAGCGGGTGGCCCTCGAACCCGTCGGGCAGGAGGAGGGGCACGAGGTAGGGGTGATCGTCGAAGATCACGCCGAACATCTCGTACGTCTCGCGCTCGTGCCAGTTCGCGCCCCGGTAGACGCCTACCGCGGTGGGGAGGTGGGGGTCTTCGCGGGGTACGCGGGTGCGGAGGAGCAGGCGTGCTCCGGCGGTCAGGTTGTAGACGTGGGCCACGACGAGGAAGGCCTCCGGCGGGTCGTCCACGCCGGTCAGCCAGTCGAAGAACGCATAGCCGAGGTCGTCTCGGACGAATGTCAGGAGCTCGATCCAGTCGGCGGGGGCCACGTCGATCGTGGTGTCGCCGTAGGACTCGGAGATCTCGGCACGGTCCCCGAACCGGGCCTTTACCTGGGTGAGACCACCAGGGAGGCCGGTGGTGTCGGGGGGTTGATGCGGCGTCGGCTGCTGGGTGCCGGCGTCCGTCGGTTGTGTGGATGGGTGGGTTTTGGGCCGCTCGGACGGCTGTGCGGGCGGGCGACTCCCGGGCTGCTCGGATGGGCGTGTTCCGGACCCCTCGGACGGCTGCGTGGGTGGGTGGGGTTCGGGCCGCTCGGGTGGTTGCTGGTCGTGGGGGTTGGAGGCGTTCGAGGGGTCGGGGGTGTTGTCCGGTCGGTCCGGGGTTCCCTCGGTGGTCACGCGTCCTCCCCGTGGGAGCGGGACCACACGTACCGGTCGCTGAGCTTCTCGTCGGCGATCTTCTCCTGGAGTTTCATGATCCCGTACAGGAGAGCCTCAGGGCGGGGCGGGCAGCCGGGGACGTACACGTCGACGGGGATGATCTGGTCCACGCCGTTGGTCACGCAGTAGGAGTCCCAGTAGGGGCCGCCGGAGTTGGAGCAGGCGCCGAACGAGATCACGTATTTGGGGTCGGGCATCTGCTCGTAGAGCCGCTTGACCGCCGGGGCCATCTTGTCGGTGACCGTGCCGGAGACGATCATCAGGTCGGCCTGGCGCGGGCCGTTCGCGAACGGGATCACGCCGAACCTGATGAAGTCGTGCCTGCTCATCGAGGTCGCGATGAACTCGATGGCGCAGCAGGCCAGCCCGAAGTTGAACACCCACAGTGAGTAGCGCCGGCCCCAGTTGAGCACGAAGCGCATCGGCTTGGGCGCCAACCTGGAGATCGGGCCCACGGTGGGCATCGGGAGGTCTGTTGCTGCCATGTTGACCATTCTTGCGCGGATCGCAGGTCAGGCAAAGGAATCTTCGGTTGGGGGGTGGTTGGGGAGTTCTTGGGATGGGTGAGCGGTGAGAGGGGGCGCGGGCGGGGTGGGGCTCCAGCAGGGCGCGGGTCCCATCGGCGCGGATCCGGCCGGGGCGCAGGCAGGAGCTCAGGCGCAGGTGGGAACTCAGCGGAGGCGGAGGCGGAGGCGGAGGCGGAGGGCGGAGGCCAAAGCGAGGCGCAGGCGAACGCGCAGGGCCACGCGCAGGGCGACGCGCAGGGCGAAGGCGGAGGTGAAACGGGGGCAGGGGTGAAGGTGAGGGTGTGGAGAAGGCGAGAGTGGAGGCGAAGCGGAGGGTGCAGGTGAAGGCGCACTGTGGTGGAGGCACCGTGCAGGTGAAGGTGGAGGCACCGTGCAGGTGAAGGTGGAGGCACCGTGCAGGTGAAGGTGCGGGTGACGGTGAAGGCACCGTGCAGGTGAAGGTGCGGGTGACGGTGAAGGCACCGTGCAGGTGAAGGTGCGGGTGACGGTGAAGGCACCGTGCAGGTGAAGGCGCGGGGCAGGTGAAGGCGCAGGTGGGTGGGTGGGTGGGTTAGGTCCAGGTGAGTACGCGTTTGCGCCAGGCGTACAGGATGCCGAGGGCGATGAAGCCCAGGAAGACGAACATCTCCACGAGCGTCGTCAGCCCATACCCAGGCGTGTCGAAGATCGTGGCCCACGGGAACAGGAAGACGGCGTCCACCGCGAACACCACATACAGGTAAGTGAAGACGTAATAGCGGACCTGCGACTGCGCCCACCCCTCCCCGACCGGGTCGACCCCGCACTCGTACGTGGTCAGTTTCTCCGGGGTCGGGCGGGTCGGGCGGAGGAGGCGGTTGGCCATCATGGCGCCGGCCACGATGGCGACGCCGATGGCGAGCAGTGCGGCCACGAGCACGTAGGACCCGAAGTAGCCCTCCATGAGTGAGATCGTAACCCGGAACCCCCATCACGAACCTGGTCAAAGTTCAGGAATCCGCCACAAACCCCGACGCAGAAGGCATCAGCGCCCGCCAGGTACCCGAGCCGGTCAAAGGCTCGGTGGTGATCACGTCAAGACGGGGTAAATAGTAAGATCAGCAACATACCCTGACATTCATGCACAAATTGCGATTCTTTTCCGGAATCGCTCTGCTGGCCCTCTCGGCGACCGCCTGCGATCTGGCGGCCGTCTCCCCCGAGAGGGACGTCGTGGTCCCGGCAGAGCCGACGATGATCGACTTTGTCGACCCGGCGGCCGTTGCCGGCCTGTCCACCAGGACGCTCACCGACGACCACTACACCGGCAGCCGATATGTGCACATCAGCTACCCCGAGTTCCAGAACGCCCCCGCGCTCAACCGCGCCCTGCGCGCCGAGGCCGAGCGGAGGTGGCGGGACTTCGGCGGGCGGACCAAAGGCCGCGCCGCCTCCTCGCGGCCCGAGCTGAACGTGGACTGGCAGCTCGCCGCCGGCTCCCCCCAGGCCATCGCGGTACGGCTGCGGACAGGCGAGTTCCAGGGCGCGGGCTGGGCGTACTCCACGCGTACGTACTGGTTCGACCGGCGCAGCGGCAAGGCGGCGGAGTCGGCCGGGCTGCTCGACGGCGAGCACGCCCTGCGGCAGCTCGCCCAGCTGGTGCGGGAGCAGTTCAAGGGGCGCGGGTCGCAGGTCGAGCGGGAAGAGGTCAGCGCCGGAGGCGACCGGTTCGACTCAATGGCGTTCAACCGGGGCGGGGACCTGGTGGTCGAGTTCGACGACTGCCAGATCGGGCCGTGCTCGCTGGGGCGGCTGGCCGTGGCGATCCCGGCGGAGCGGGTACGTCCGCTGCTGTCCGAGTTCGGGCGGCGGGTGCAGGACAGCGTGCGGGAGGCGGCCAGGAGAGCGCCGATCCGGCGGCCCGAAACGGCGCCCACGGAGAGCCCGCAGGCCGCCAGCAACCGGGCGGGGACCGTGGACTGCGCCAAGGCCAAGTGCGTGGCGCTGACGTTCAACGACGGCCCCGGGCCTTATACCGCTAAATTGCTGGACATCTTGCGGAAAAGCCAGGCGAGGGCGACGTTCTTCGTGGTCGGCTCCAACGCCGCCGCCCAGCCCACGCTGGTCAAGAGGATGAGCGCCGAAGGGCACCTCGTCGGCAACCACACGTGGGACCACAAGGACCTCTCGAAACAGGCGACGAGCCGGATCACCGACTCGCTCGCGCGCACCGAGGACGCGGTCTCCACCGCCATCGGGCAGCGGCCGACGCTCGCGCGCGCGCCGTACGGGACCGCGAGCCAGGCCGTGCGCGACGTCGCGGCCGAACTGGGGCTGGCCCTGGTCGACTGGGACATCGACGTCAAGGATCTGTTCGCAGATAAAGCGGGCGACATCGCGGACCTTGCCGTGCGCAAGGCGCATCCAGGTGCGATCATTCTCATGCACGACATCCACCGGGAAACGGTTGACGCGGTTCCGGACATCCTCAAACGGCTGCGCGGGAAGGGTTACAGCTTCGTCACCGTTCCTGAGTTGTACGGCTCGGCAGGGATGCAGGCCGGACACCTGTACCGGTCGGGGAGCGAGCTGCCGGGTAAGCGCCCCCTGACGTAAGACACGTATTGGGGGGACGTATAGTTGGCGCTCGTGACCCGAACCGTTCTGTACGCCCGCCTGCATGTGGACCTCTGCAGGCTCGCGTCCGGGCTGTGTCGTCGTTCTCCCACCTCACCCTGACTTCGACCGCGTTTACCCGCTATGCGCGGGACGCAAACGCGTGACCTTCCGAGGATCTAGCATGGATACAGAGAACGCGCCCCGGGCAACCGCGCCTCGGGCGTCGAGGAGGACTGAGCCGTGACCCAGCGCAGCGAGGGCACCAATGAGCACAGTCGAGTTTCGTTCACAGCACTGACGAGGGAGGCGCTGTGAACAAGCAGGTCCAGCAACTCGACCGCGTGATCATCAGATTCGCCGGAGACTCCGGCGACGGCATGCAGCTCACCGGCGACCGCTTCACCGCGGGCACGGCGGAGTTCGGCAACGACCTGTCGACGCTCCCCAACTTCCCCGCCGAGATCCGTGCACCCGCAGGCACCTTGCCGGGTGTGTCGAGCTTCCAGCTCCACTTCGCCGACCACGACATTCTCACGCCCGGCGACGCGCCGAACGTGCTCGTGGCCATGAACCCGGCCGCTCTCAAGGCCAACCTGGGCGACCTGCCCAGAGGCGCGGACATCATCGCCAACATCGACGAGTTCACCAAGCGCAACCTGCAGAAGGTCGGCTACGACGCCAACCCGCTGGAGGACGACTCGCTCAGCGAGTGGCGCGTGCACGCGGTGCCGCTGACCTCGCTCACCGTCAAGGCCCTCGAGGGCTTCGAGCTGTCCAAGAAGGACGCCGAGCGGTCGAAGAACATGTTCGCGCTGGGCCTGCTCAGCTGGCTCTACCACCGGCCGACCGAGCACACCATCAAGTTCCTCGAGCAGAAGTTCGCGAAGAAGCCGGACATCGCCAAGGCCAACATCGCCGCCTTCCAGGCAGGCTGGAACTACGGCGAGACCACCGAGTCCTTCTCCGTCTCGTACGAGGTCAAGCCCGCCCAGCTCGCTCCCGGCGTCTATCGCAACATCTCCGGCAACCAGGCCCTCGCGTACGGTCTGATCGCCGCCAGCGTGCAGTCCAAGCTCCCGCTGTTCCTGGGCTCCTACCCGATCACCCCGGCCAGCGACATCCTGCACGAGCTGAGCAAGCACAAGCGGTTCGGCATCCGCACCTTCCAGGCGGAGGACGAGATCGCGGGCGTCGGCGCGGCGCTCGGGGCCGCGTTCGGCGGAGCGCTCGGCGTGACCACCACGTCCGGTCCGGGTGTGGCGCTGAAGGCCGAGACCGTCGGCCTGGCGGTCACCACGGAGCTGCCGCTGATCATCGTGGACGTGCAGCGCGCGGGGCCGAGCACCGGCATGCCGACCAAGACCGAGCAGACCGACCTGCTCATGGCCATGTTCGGCCGCAACGGCGAGTCCCCGGTGCCGATCGTGGCGCCGATGTCGCCGAGCGACTGCTTCGACGCCGCCATCGAGGCCACCAGGATCGCGGTCAAGTACCGCACCCCGGTCATGCTGCTCTCGGACGGCTACCTGGCCAACGGCTCGGAGCCCTGGCGCCTGCCCGAAGTTTCCGACTTGCCGGACATTTCGCAGCCCTTCACCGAGGCCCCCAACGGCGCCGACGGCGAGTTCCTGCCGTACAAGCGGGACACCGAGACGCTGGCCCGCCCGTGGGCCATCCCCGGCACGGCCGGCCTCGAGCACCGCATCGGCGGCATCGAGAAGGCCGACGGCACCGGCAACATCTCGTACGACCCGAACAACCACGACCTGATGGTCCGCACGCGTGCCGCGAAGATCGCCGGCATCGACGTGCCGGAGCTGGCGGTCGACGACCCCGACGGCGACGCGAAGGTGCTGGTCATCGGCTGGGGCTCGACGTACGGGCCGATCGCCGCGGCCGTCCGCCGGATCAGGAGGAACGGCGGCAAGGTCGCCCAGGCCCACCTGCGCCACCTCAACCCGCTACCGGCCAACACCGGCGAGGTGCTCAAGAGCTACGACAAGGTGCTGCTGCCCGAGATCAACCTCGGCCAGCTCGCGCTGCTGCTGCGGGCCCGCTACCTCGTCGACGTGATCAGCTACAACCGTGTGCGCGGGCTCCCGTTCAAGGCCGAGGAGCTGGCCGGAGTCATCCAGGACGTGATCGACAGTGACTGAGCTCGTAAACGGGAAGGGCCTGTCGCTCATCCCCAAGACCGACGGCAAGCAGACCCTGAAGGACTTCAAGTCCGACCAGGAGGTCCGCTGGTGCCCCGGCTGCGGCGACTACGCCATCCTGGCCGCGGTGCAGAGCTTCCTGCCGGAGCTGGGGCTCAAGCGCGAGAACATCGTGTTCGTGTCGGGCATCGGCTGCTCGTCGCGCTTCCCGTACTACCTCAACACGTACGGTTTCCACTCGATCCACGGTCGCGCGCCCGCCATCGCGACGGGGCTGGCCGCCTCCCGGCCCGACCTGTCGGTGTGGGTGATCACCGGTGACGGCGATGCGCTGTCGATCGGCGGCAACCACCTGATCCACGCGCTGCGCCGCAACGTCAACCTGAACATCCTGCTGTTCAACAACCGGATCTACGGGCTGACCAAGGGCCAGTACTCACCCACCTCCGAGGTCGGCAAGATCACCAAGTCGACGCCGATGGGCTCGCTGGACAAGCCGTTCAACCCGATCTCGCTGGCCCTCGGCGCCGAGGCGTCGTTCGTGGCCCGCACCATCGACTCCGACCGCAAGCACCTGCAGTCGGTGCTGCGCGAGGCCACCGCGCACCGCGGCACCTCGCTGGTGGAGATCTACCAGAACTGCAACATCTTCAACGACAACGCCTTCGAGCAGCTCAAGGACCCCGAGGTCCGCGACGACATCACGCTGCGTCTGGAGCACGGCCAGCCGATCGTGAGCGCCTCCAAGGCCGTCGTTCGGGCGGCCAACGGCGGCATCGAGGTGGTGGCGCGCGACGGCGTGGGCGAGGACCAGATCCTCGTGCACGACGCGCACGCTCCCGACCCGTCGGTGGCCTTCGCGCTCAGCAGGCTGGACGAGCCGGCGTTCGAGCACGTGCCGATCGGCATCTTCCGGCAGATCGACCGGCCGGCGTACGACGTGCTGATGGCCGAGCAGCTGGAGGAGGCCGTGGCGCAGAAGGGCCCCGGCGACCTGAGCGACCTGCTCCTTGGTGGAGACACCTGGCGCATCGGCTAGTTGATGATTAGATGGAGCCGTCGGCCCGAACGGCTCCATCTCCCACGGAGGTCAATCCACGATGTCGTATTGGCCGGAGACCGTGGTGCTGGTGACAGGGGCGGCCGGATTCATCGGCTCACACCTGGTGACGCGCCTACGAGCGCTCGGCGCTCAGGTGCACGCCGTCAGCCGCCGCCCCCAGCAGGCTCGCCATGGCGAGACCTGGCACGTGGCGAGCCTGAGCGACGCCGAGGCGACGACGCGGCTCTTCCGGTCGGTACGGCCGACGCTCCTGTTCCACCTCGCCGGTGAGGTCACCGGATCGAGAGGTGACGAGGTCCTGCGCGCCACCCTGGAGAGCAACGTCATCGGCGGGGTCAACGTGCTGGCCGCCGCGCACGAACGCGGCATCAGGACCGTCTTCACCGGCTCCATCGAGGAGCCGCGCCCGGGCAACGACCAGGCCCCGCCGTCTTCGGCGTACGCGATGTCCAAATGGGCCGCCACCGGCTACGCGCAGCTCTACCACCGGCTCTGGGACCTGCCCGTCACCGTCCTGCGCCCCAGCATGGTCTACGGGCCCGCCCAGCCCGACACCACCAAGCTCGTGCCGTACGTGACGCTCTGCCTCCTGCGGGGCCAGCACCCCCGGCTCACCAAGGCCACCAAGCTCGCCGACTGGATCTATGTCGACGATGTCGTCGACGCGTTCGTCCTGGCGGGCGAATCAGACAAAGCCGTCGGACACACGCTGGATATCGGCACCGGCGTCAAGACCCCGGCCCATGAGGTCGTCGAGCGGATTTATCGGATCACCGGCACGAGCACGCGGCCCGAATTCGGCGCCACCCCCGATCGCCCGCACGATATTACGCAGGTCGGCGACATAGCCCCGGCCGCGGACCGGCTCGGCTGGCGTCCTGTCACGGAATTGGACGAAGGGTTGCGCCGAACTGTCGATTGGTATGCGTCGCAAGAATGTCACAAAGAATCACACGCTCAGCCGGGCCCGGCATAATTCTGGGAGCATAGAGGTACTTGTCTGGCCGGAGGAGCGCCTTTATGAGCCGTCTTAATGCCCTGCGCAGCCGTTTCGTGGACGCTCCGGACTCGCTGGGGGCCAAGGCACGGGCGCGACGGTGGCAGTGGTTCGCCGACCGGTTCCCCGACCTCGACCAGATGAACGTGCTCGACCTCGGCGGCACGGCCGGGGCCTGGATGCGCGCCCCGGTCAGGCCGGCCCACGTCCACATCGTCAACCTCGAGCAGCCGCCCACCGACCTGCCGGGATGGCTGCGGGCCGATGTCGCCGACGCCTGCGACCTACCGGCCGCGATCCGTGGCTCGCGCTACGACCTCGTCTTCTCCAACGCGGTCATCGAACACGTCGGCGGGCACCAGCGCCGGCAGCGGTTCGCCGACACCGTGCACGAGATGGCCGACCGGCACTGGGTGCAGACGCCCTACCGCTATTTCCCGGTCGAGCCGCACTTCCTGTTCCCGGGGTTCCAGTTCCTGCCGCTCGCCGCGCGGACGACGATCCTGCGCCGCTGGCCGCTCGTCCACACCCCGACCTCCGACCGCGACGCCGCCCGGATGATCGCCATGGAGGTCGAGCTGCTCAGCGTGACCGAGATGCGGCACTACTTCCCCAAGTCCCAGATCCGCTTCGAGCGGCTGGCCGGGCTGGTGAAGTCGGTCATCGCGATCCGCACCTAGTCCGCGGCCAGCACGCTCGCGCCGCCGCTCTCCCAGGTGTTGCCCTTCCAGACGTTGCCCGGCCCGTTGGAGTCCCAGTACGACACCGGGCCGGCGGAGCCGCCCTTCGGCCACACCTTGCGGCTGAAGACGTTGTCGATCACCTTGATGTTCGAGGACAGGCCCTTCCGGCCGGCGCCCGCGTAGAGCGACCAGCCGCCCCCGGCCAGCAGGTTGCCCTGCACGGTGACGTTGCGGGTCACGCCGAAGTCCTGGAAGAGCGCGATCGCGCCCGTCTGGTCGAGCGTGTTGATCACGGTGTTGCGCCGGATGATCAGCTCGGTGCCGGCGGCGGCGGTGCCCGTTGACATGATCATGTCGGTGTGGTCGCCGGAGTAGTACTTCGGGTCGTGCACGTACGAGTCCTCGACCAGGCCCTGGTCGGTGAGGATGCCGTTGGAGATCGTGTGGATGTCCACCCGGCGCACGGTGATCATCTTGCCCTGGTTGAGGATGCCGAACTGGGTGCGCTGCTTGCCGTTGCCGAAGATCTCGCTGTCCTCGACCTTGAGGCCCGAGAAGCCCTCGCGCTGGAGGATGCCCCAGTAGTCGGTCTGCCCGCGCACCCGGGTGTTGCGGATGGTCACGTTGTCGGCCTCGACCGTGATGTCACCGGTGATGTCCCAGCCGTCGATGACCTTGCCGTCCTCCTTGATGACGATCGAGCCGGTCTTGCGGACCAGTTCGGTGCCCTCGGGGACGCCCGTGTTCCCGGGGCCGGGCCAGCCACCGCTCGGCGGCGGTGCGGTCGTCGGCGTCTTCGTCGGAGAGGGAGTGGGGGTGGGAGTGCTAGGGGGCGTCTGCGTGGGGGTGCCGGGAAGCGTCCTGGTGGGAGTCGCCGTCGGAGTCGGAGTCGGCGTCCTGGTGGGAGTCGGGGTCCGGGTCGGGGTGGGGGTCCGGGTCGGGGTCGGCGTCACCGTCGGAGTTGGGATCGGCGTCACCGTCGACGTCGAGGTCGGCGTGGGTGTCACAGGAGGAGGAGTCGGCGTCCTGGTCCTCGTCGGCCGAGGCGTCGGTGAGGAGATCAGGGTCGGCGTCTTGATCGGCGTCGCGGTCGGAGTCGCGGAATCGCCGGTCGCCGGTGTCTCCGTCGGAGTCGCGGAATCGCCGGGCCCCGGCGTCTCCGTCGGCCTGCGCGTCGGCCGCGAGGTCGGCTTCTTGGTGGGCCACCGGGGCCACCACCAATGGCCCTTGGTCTTCCGTGGCCGCGGGCTCTCCGTGGTGGGGCGCGGCCGGGACTTCTGACCGGCGGCCGCCCGCGGTGAGACCGAAGCCCGTGCTCCCCCGCTCGCGTCCGTCAGGGCCGCCTGAGGCTTCAG
This sequence comes from Nonomuraea sp. NPDC003201, assembly GCF_053590415.1. Lineage (NCBI taxonomy): Bacteria > Bacillati > Actinomycetota > Actinomycetes > Streptosporangiales > Streptosporangiaceae > Nonomuraea > Nonomuraea sp. NPDC003201. The sequence continues at coordinate 65,642 of NZ_JBSFTC010000008.1, read as the reverse complement.
CACATCAGAGGCGATGACGCCGTATCCGCCCGCCAGCACCGCCACGGCGGAGACACCGGCCAGGGATAACCACCCGGTCCGCCTCTTACTTCGCGTACTCCGCCGATGCCTTGACACAGGTGACTCCTTCCGATCACGGCCATATCGAGTCCCCAAGGGGAGAGAGTAGCCATGCCGGAAGCACTAAGAGGGGCTTTTTGCCGAAAAAGGACTCCTTTACCCCTCAATTCCCAGAAAGCTCAGCTTTCTCAATGATGATCAAAAAGCACGTTATCCCGGACTTACCGCCCCACCGTTTTCCCAGGTGTTACTGTGCCACGTATTTCCGGGCCCGTCCTTATCCCAATAAGAAACCGGCCCGGCAGACCCGCCCTTCGGCCACACCCTGCGGCTGAAAACGTTGCCGATCACCTTGATGTTCGACGAGGTGCCCTTGGCCCCGGCGCCCGCGTACAGCGACCAGCCGCCCCCGGCCAGCAGGTTGCCCTCCACCGTCACGTTCTTGACCACGCCGAAGTCCTGGAACAGCGCGATCGCGCCCGTCTGGTCCAGCGTGTTGATCACCGTGTTACGCCGGATGATCAGCTCGGTCCCGGCGGCGGGCGGCCCGGTCGACATGATCATGTCGGTGTGGTCGCCGGAGTAGTACTTCGGGTCGTGCACGTACGAGTCCTCGACCAGGCCCTGCTGGGTCAGGATGCCGTTGGAGATCGTGTGGATGTCCACCCGGCGCACCGTGATCATCTTGCCCTGGTTGAGGATGCCGAACTGGGTCCGCTCCTTGCCGTTGCCGAAGATCTCGCTGTCCTCGACCTTCAGCCCGGTGCGCCCCTCGCGCTGGAGGATCCCCCACCAGCCCTTGGTGCCGCGGACGCGCGTGTTGCGGATGGTCACGTCGTCGGCCTCGACCGTGATGTAGCCGGTCACCTCGACGCCGTCGATGACCGTGCCGTTCTTGGTCACCCGGATGGATCCGGATTCGCGCAGCGGCACGCCGCTGGGCACACCCGTGTTGTCCGGTCCCGGCCAGCTCCGCTCGGCCGGGTTCAGCGGCGGGGCCGAGGCGGACGTGGTCGGGGTCGTGGCGAGCGACTGGGTGGCGAGCGGCTTGTCCTGGGCGCCACCGTTCTGGCACCCGCTCAGCAGCACGACCAGGCCCAGGCCGAGACACCAGCCTATGGCGGACGACCTCACTAGGCGTTGGGCTTCCGGCCGCCGACGAGGTCGGCCAGCGCCGGTGGCGTCCACCGCTTGGCGACCTGGCGCAGGTTGCTCTTCCACGCCTCGCCGGGCCGCTGCTTGAACAGCGTGGTGTGCTCGTCGGTGGTCTCTTCCTCGGGCCGGCCGTTGGAGTAGTAGTACAGCGCCATCGAGCGCCGCGCCCGGTCCGGCGGACAGGTCAGCGGGTCCGGGTGCCCGTGGTTGGCGTCGTCGGTCGTGGCGAACACCACGAACCGGTTGAAGAGCGGGAGGATCTTGCCCTCGCACTCGGTCATGTCCTTGTTCCACAGCTGCAGGTGCCCGCCGTAGCTCTCCTCCCAGTCCTTGTTGAGGTAGAGCAGGCCGTTGAGCCGGCGGTCGAGGTTGAGCTTCCGGCTCTTGTTGAAGTCGGCGTGCACCTTGAGGAAGCCGCCCGGCCGGATCTGGTGCAGGCCGCCCCCCTCGAAGTGCGGGTCGGAGACGAGCTGCGTGATGCCGGTCAGCCGTTCGAGAAACTGGACGAACACCCCACTGTTGAACTCCGCCAGCAGGTGCCGGGTGGCCGGCCCCATGCGCTCGGTGTCGGCCAGCGCCAGCTTCACCTCGCGCGCGGTGTCGAACCGCTGCCAGGTGGCGTCCCGCGGCTCGGGGAACTCGTCGAGGACGGGCTCCAGCACCTCGGGCGGCAGGAAGTCGTCGATGACCACATGGCGGAACGGCGAGGCCGTACGGAACTGCTCGGAATACTTGTCCGCCAACGGGAAGAGGTCATCCCGGCGGAAGGTGAAAGCCTGCAGATCCTGCATGAAATGTGTCTCCGTCTCTACGACACCGCGGCCCCTATCTCGTCATCGCCTCAGCCGTGTCATCTGTTACCTGTAACGCTCCATTGCTGGGGTGCGATGGGGACATGTGAAGCCCGGCTGCCCCCGAGTCGCGATCGTGATCGTGACCTACAACAGCGCTCCGGTCCTCGGCGGTTGCCTGGCCTCTCTGCCCGAGGGCGCCGATGGGGTGGATCTCGCGGCCGTCGTCGTGGCGGACAACGCCTCCAAGGACGACTCGCTCCGCATCGCCGAACAGGCCGCCGGCCTGCCCATGCGTCCCGTGCCAGTGGGCAGGAACGCCGGGTACGCGGCGGCGATCAACGCCGGCATCGCGGCGCTCGACCTCCACGAGCTCGACGCGATCTTCGTGATGAACCCCGACTGCCGCCTTCGCCCCGGCTCGCTGGCCGTGCTGTGCGAGGCCCTCGGGCGTCCGGGCACCGGCATCGCCGTCCCCCGGCTGATCAGCACCGAGGGTGTGCTCCACCACTCGCTCCGCCGCACGCCGGCCGTACGCCGCGCGCTGGCCGAGGCGGTGCTCGGCGGGCACCTGGCGGGCCGCGTCGGCGCGCTGGGCGAGATGATCGTCGATCCGGACCGCTACGAGCGGCCGGGCCCCGCGGACTGGGCCACCGGGGCCGCCATGCTCATCTCCGTCGCGGCGCTCACCGAGGTCGGCCCGTGGGACGAGTCGTTCCTGCTGTACAGCGAGGAGACCGAGTACGCGCTGCGGGCCGCGGACGGGGGCTGGAGCCTCTGGTACGAGCCCGCCGCCGTGGTCGAGCACATCGGCGGCGAGGCGAAGACCAGCCCGATGCTGGCCGCGCTGCTCACGGTCAACCGCGTGCGGCTGTTCCGGCAGCGCCGGGGCAGGATCGCGAGCGCGGGCTTCTATCTCGCGGTCCTGCTCGGCGAGGCCATGCGGGCCGCCGCGGGCCGCCGCACGGCCAGAGCGTCGGTCGTGGCCCTCCTGCGGCCCTCCCGCCGGTTGCGCACCCTGCCCGGATGAGTTGCGGACCCTACCCGGATGAGTTGCGGACCCTACCTGGATGAGAGGAACACCATGAGAGTCGAGCACCTGGAGCTTGAGGGCGTGCTGCTGTTCGTGCCGACGCCCAGCCACGACGATCGGGGCTTCTTCACCAGGACCTTCGACGCCGTGATCGCCGCGGAGCACGGGCTGGACCACACCGCGTTCGTCCAGGACAGCCAGTCGCGCTCGCGCCTGGGCACGATCAGGGGGATGCACGGCCGCTCGGGCCGGGGCGAGGCCAAGCTGGTACGGGCCGCGCACGGCGCGGTGCTCGACATCCTGGTGGACGCGCGGCCGGCCTCGCCGATGTTCGGCTCCCACATCACCGTCCGGCTCGACGACGTGTCGTTCGCGCACCTCTACGTGCCGCCGGGCATCCTGCACGGCTACCAGGCGCTGACCGAGCACGCCGACGTCTGCTACCGCATCGACCGGGAGCACGACCCCGCCGAGGACCTGGCCGTCCGCTACGACGACCCCGACCTCGCGCTGCCCTGGCCGTTGCCGGTCACCGCGATCAGCGAGCGCGACAGGTCGGCGGGCTCCTGGAAGGAGCTCAGGACCATCTTGTCCGCCTGATCCCGCCGCTCGAACCGCAGCAGCGCCCCCGCCGCGCCGACCAGCAGGAACATCACGCTGGTGATGCCGGGGAAGGAGAGCAGGTCGAAGGTGGCCGCCCCCAGCAGCGGGATCACCAGGCAGGCGGCGATGGTCAGGCCCAGGTTGCGTACGTTCGGGTCGGAGCTCAACCGGCGGACCCAGAGGGCCACGACGATCCCGCACCCGATCACGCCGACGAACCCCAGCACGCCGAGCACCCCGGTCTCGACCAGTGACAGCAGGTACTGGTTGTCGAACACCTGATGCTTGAACGGATACCAGGTGCCGAGCCCACGGCCGAAGACCGGGCTCTTGTCGAACTCCCGCATCGCGAACGGGTAGTCGTGGGTGCGGTAGATGATGCTGCTGTCCTCGCCGGCGCCGGCGAACAGGTTGTAGAACGTTCCGATCAGGCCCGGCGCCAGGACCTTCATGAAGCCCAGGAACACCACGAACGCGCCGATGGTGACGATCCGGCGCCGGTTGGACCAGCCGAGCAGGAGGATCAGCCCCGCCCCCGCCAGGCCGAGCACGGCGGTCCTGGAGACCGAGAACATCAGGCCGGCCGCGATGATGGCGGCGCAGATCCACCAGCGGGTCGCGGCCTGGCCGCGGCTGCGCGCCTGGAAGCCGAGATGCGCGGCCAGCGGCAGCAGCATCGCCGACACCGCGCCGAACTCGATCGGGTGCCCGAGCGTGCCGGCGACGCGGCGCAGGTCCGATCGGGAGATCACGGTCGGCACCTCCTCGACGGAGGAGTGGCGCAGCCCGGGGATCTGCATGTACTTGGTGAGGTCGAAGTCGAGCCTGAACTGCAGCAGGGCGACGATCGCCGCGAACGTTCCGCCGATCACGACCGCCTTGAGCACGAAGTCGAGGCGCTCGCGGCTGTCGATGCCGTCGCAGACCATCAGCAGCAGGCTCACGTAGCCCGCGTAGAGCACGAACGTGTGGTCGGAGAGGTTGAGCTCGTCGGACGGCAGGTACAGGTAGGTCGTGTACCCGTAGATCGCCAGCAGGAGCATGCCGTACACGAAGATCGAGGTGCGGACCGGGTTGCCGCCCTTGGCCACGCCGGTCGTACTGATCATCTGCGCGCACACCCACACCACGCCCAGCACCAGAGCCATGATCTCGGCGGGCGTGAGCGACAGCGGAAGCCCGGCCACCGCCAGGCGGGCCGGAAGCATCAGCAGGACCACGACGAAGAAGCAGACCAGCGTGGCGCCGTCGGCGCGCCGGAGCGGCCGCTGGGCCAGGTTGACCCCGGTCATCCTTCGCGTCCAGCCAGCGACCGCGTTCCGTTGCTCGCGACGGGCTCGTAGAGTCCGAGCTCGGGCGGCGTCGGGCGGCGGCGGGCCCGGCGATGGCGGGCGAAGCTCTCGGCCGCGAAGGCGGCGAACAGGCTCATGAAGAACGCCAGCGCCCCGGTGACCACCGCGCTGCGCATCCGGCTGCCCTTCTTCTCGTCGGGTTGGGTGGGCGGCACCACGACGGTGGCGCTCACGTAGGTGGTGGGCGGCGCCTTGACCTGCCGCTGCCGGGCGCGCAGCTCCTGCTGGGCCAGCTCGGTGACCTTCACGACGATGCCGTGGGCCAGCTCGGCGCTCGGCGCCTCACAGGTGATGACGATGAAGGGGGTCGCCGGCATCATCTCGGGGTTGGTGCCACCGCTGGTGATCTTGAGCGTGACGTCGCCGCCGATCGGCGCGCCGACCTTGGCGACCGCCTCAGGGGTGTTCAGCGCCTGGATGAGGATCGACGAGGTCATGCTCAACCCCTGGTCGAAGGAGACCAGGGGGTTGGTGCGGGGGTTGGGGAACCTGGGGTCGCTCGGCACGCTGCCGCCGGTGACCGGCAGGGTGAGGACGAGCGCCGAGCTGGAGATGAAGGTCTTGGGCGCCACGGCGAAGACGCCGACGGCTCCCACGACCGTGAGCAGGAAGGCCGGAATCGTCACGTACCACCGCCTGAACAGAACGGTCGCCGTCGCCCAGAAGTCCATGCGCGGGCCTCATCCCTCGCCGTTGTCCTGGGCCGCCTTGCCGGGCCAGGGCACGGGCGAGAGAGGCTCCCCCCGGTAGATGGGGAACTCCATGGTGCTGGAGCTGTCCTCGTCGAGCTCCGCCAGTTCGACGGGCTCGTCCGCCTGCGCCGCCACCGGCTCCGGCGCCGGCGCCGCCACGGGAGTGACCACCGGAACCGCCACCGGGACCGCCAAGGGTGCCGCCAGGGGCACCGCCGGGGGGAGCGGGGGCTCCGGCTGCTTCGGCTGCTTGGGCGCGCGCCTGGTCACCACGCCGTAGGCGATGCCGAGGCCCAGGAACAGGCAGAGCACGGCGCCGCCGAGCGCCCCCTGCCAGTTCACGCTGTGGTCGGCCTCGGGCGTGGACGGCGGCACGATGTCGGTGGACGTGATGAAGGTGTTCGCCGGAGCGCCGAGCGCCTTCTGCCATTTGAACAGCTCGGTCGCCACGCGCTCGCGCGCCGCCATCAGCACGGCCGTGGCCTGCCGAGGAGACTCGCTGTCGACCCTGATGTAGATGTAGGGCCCGTTGATGTCCAGGACGTTGGGGTTGGAGCGCCCGTCGTCGATCGTGATCTCCGTCGGGCCGTTCTTGGGCGCGCCGAGCTGCGTCCAGACGTCCTGCGTGTTCATCGACAGGATGACGATGCTCGCCCCGGTCTTCAGCGCGTCGTTGAAGGAGAGGAACGGGTTGGTGAGCCCCTGCTTGGTCTTGTCGGAGGGGACGGTGCCCCCGTTCACCGGCGTGGCCAGCACGAGGGAGACATCGGTCGTGTAGTGCGCCGGAATGACCGTGTACACCACAACGCCCACCAGGATCGAGAGACAGATCAGTGGCGGGCCAATGAGAACTCGGCGGAGAAGACCAAGGATCGTCTTCCAGAACTCCATTTTGGTACGTTCCCCCGCATCAGCAATGCTTGCTCTATAGCGGACCATCGCCCATTCGCGGCCAGACGTTACATCTCCGTAGAACGGTTACACCGCGCGTAGTCGCAGCGATAGACCTACCGACTACGGCGACGGGGGCTTCGGTGGGGATGACGGTAGAGCGTCCGGCGACGCGGCGCAGGCTGACCGGGCTCGACGGCTTACGGGGGCTGGCGGCGTTGTTCGTCGTCCTGCACCATTGCTGGCTCCTGTCCTTCCCCGGGTTCCCGGTCAACGACGCGCCCTGGTGGACGGGATGGCTGCTCTACGGCCACTTCGCGGTCGTGGTGTTCATCGTCCTGTCCGGCTTCTCGCTGGCGATCTCGCCCGCCCGGTCCGGCTGGCAGCTCGGGGGCATCCCCACGTTCCTCAACCGCCGCGCCTGGCGCATCCTGCCGCCCTACTGGGCGGCGCTGGCGTTCAGCCTGGTGATCGCGTGGACGGTCATCCCGCAGCCCGGGCAGCAGACGCCCACCGGGCAGTCGGCCCTCATCTACGGGCTCCTCCTGCAGGACGTCTTCGGCTCCCCCAGCCCCAACGGGGCCCTGTGGTCGATCGCCGTCGAGGCGCAGCTCTACCTGGTGTTCCCGCTGATGCTGCTGGTCCTGCGCAAGATGGGCGCGGCGGTGATGCTCGGCGCGGTGACCCTGATCGTCGTGGCGGTGGGGGCGCTGGCGCCCTCCGTGCCGGCCGTGGACCTGCTGATGCGGCTGACGCCGCAGTTCGCCGTGCTCTTCGCCGTGGGCGCGGTCTGCGCCGGCGTCGTGCGCGCGCAGGAGCGTACGGAGCGGCTGCCCTGGCACTGGTTCGCGGCGGCCGCCGCGGTCCCGGTGCTCCTGCTGATCGTGGTCGCCGGGCCGGTCTGGGTGGTCGCGAACTTCTTCTGGGTGGATCTGGCGGTCGGCCCGGCCGCCGGGTTGTTGCTGACGGGCGTGGCGACGGGCAAGCCGGTCTGGCTCGTACGGCTGCTCGACACGCGTCCGCTCCGGCGGCTGGGCTCCTTCTCCTACAGCCTCTACCTGATCCACTCACCGCTCGTCGTCATGATCAACCGGCTCGTCGTCGCCCCGCACGTGCCACCGGGCATGCCGACCTTTCTCCTCACGCTCGCCCTGGCAGTGCCGGTGAGCGTGGGGACGGCGTGGTTGTTCGCCTCGGTCTTCGAGTTGCCCTTCCAACGGCACCGGAGCTGGAGGGGCCTGCGCGACGCCGTACGCGCGCGGTTCGTCAGGTGAGCTTGGCCAGCGCCTCGGCCTCGGCCTCGTACTCCGCCGCGAGCTCCTCCGGGATACGTGTCAGGTCGTCGGCCCGGTAGAAGTCGCGCAGGGTGGTGCCGCGGCAGGTGGCGTCCACGTTGGGCGCCGCCGCGCGGGAGCGGACGTCGTCGATGTGGACGGTGCGGAAGTCGATGCTGAACCGGGTCCTGCCGGAGGTGTTGGTGACGGTCGAGTGCAGGTGCGCCCCGGAGAAGAGCAGCATGCCGCCCGGCTCCGGCACCAGCCGGAGCTCGGTTTCGAGATCGAGCGCCTCCTCCGGCTTGGGCTGCTCCCGCGTGTCGCTGTGGATGTGCTGGGCGGCCGTGGGCCGGCTGACGGCGGTCCACTCCGCATAGTCGTAGCGGCCGCTGCCGTTGCGCACGGGGCGGTCGAAGTACTGCGGGTGCAGCGCGAAGACGTTCTCCGGGACCACCTCGTAGATCGGGATCCACCAGTTGACCTGGCAGAACGGCGCGGCGTACCAGCAGTCGCGATGAGCGTGGTAGGCGTAGGAGATGCCGGAGTCGAGGTAGTGATCGGCGGTGGAGGTGCGCAGCCTCGGCACGTCGAAGTAGGTCTTGTCCAGCGCCATGCCCAGCTCCTCGAGCAGGGTGACGAGGAGCTTCTTGCTGGTGGGGTGGTGGATGAAGCGCGGCTTGAGGTCCGCGAGCAGTGCCGCGAACTCCTCGACCGGCATCTCGTACTGGGCGGTCTGGGGGTCGCGGCCCTCGAACGCCTCCTCGATCAACTCGCGGGCGAACTCGATCAGCTTGGTCGAGGCAGGCGTCGCCGAGTAGAGGAAGAGGTCTCCCTGGAAGAGCATTTTGCGCCGGACATCATCGTTGATTCGGCTATTTGCCAATAAAACGGACATAGCGAGATTTTCCCCCTCGCGTGGTTCTTTTCCCTTCTCTCGCCTTTGCCCGCATCTTCGTTACAGGGGGTTGGAGGGGTTACAGAGGCAACTGCGTCTGCGTGTCCGGCCTGCCCACGTAGACCGAATAGTCCGGGTGGTCGAAGCGGTGCAGCGCCTGGATGTTGTCGTTCCAGGGGGCCGGAACCGGGCGCTTGTGCCGCAGCCCGTTGATCGGCGCCAGCTTCATCAGCTCGTTGTCCTCGTTGAACTCCCGGATCGCGCTGAGCTCGCCGACATACTCGTTGTGGATGATCTGGTCGTCGTCGCCGACGGTGTCGTCGAGGTAGCAGAACACGCGGGGCAGGAAGTACTTGTGGTCGCCCCCGAACAGCCGCAGCGCCGCCGCGGTCGAGGAGTAGAAGTCCACGTCGATGGAGACGAACCCGATCGGCGCCGGACGCTCGCCGTCCAGGAACTCGCCGACCGTGTCCTCGATGTTGCCCAGGATCAGGGTGGCCTCCCCCAGCCGGGCCCGCAGGGCGTCGACGTCCATGACGAAGTCGCCTTCGCGCCAGATGTAGGGCAGGTCCCGGAAGTCGGTGGGCTTGGGCAGCCCGGCGCCGGTGTCGAAGCCGTAGACGTCGATCTTCACGCCCGACGCGGCCGACGCCAGCGCCGCCATGCGGTTGAGCTCCACCATGCCCGCCCCGCCCGCGACGCCGAACTCCACCACGCTGATCCGGCCGACGCCGAGGCGCCTGGCCAGCTCGGCCGCCTGCTGCACGCCGTAGGCGTAGTGCGGCCTCGGGTAGAGGTCGAGCGAGCAGCGCAGCTCGTACGAGCCGAACGGCAGGCGCCGCATGGCGGCCAGCAGGATCCGGCCCGGCTGCATGAGCAGCCGCACGATGCGAATCAACACGAGCAGATCACCCTTTCGAGGAGACGAGTCGGGCGGCCAACCCGGCGAGTTTGCGGCTGCGGTGCGTCAGCATCTGGTGCTGCCGGCGATAGTAGGTACGCAGCAGCACGGCGTGGGCGCGGTTGCGTTGCTCCGTGGACAGCTCCATGAGCCGCACGGCTCGGTACATCGCCCGGAACTGCAGCGTGGTGGCGAAATGCGCGGTCCAGGCCGGCACCCCGAGCGCCGCGGCGATCCCGGGCAGGCGCCGCTCGCGCAGGTTGCGGTGGGCGAGCGTCTCCGGCACGTGACCCCAGGGCGCGGTCAGCGCGAGCATGGTGGCGTAGACCTCGTCCTCGCGGATCATCAGCGGCCGGGGCACGGCGGCCACCTGCTCGCGCCGCATCAGGCCGTAGAGGGGGTCGAGCCCGTGGTGCTGGGTGGTGACGACGTCCCACAGCTCGTCCAGGCGGTCGATGGGATCGTCGGAGAGCATCTGGGTGCCGCGGTAGCGGGGCTGGTGGACCGTCCCGTCCGCCCCGGTGTAGCTGACGTCCGAGGTGACCAGGATGAGCCGCTCATCGGCCAGGAACGGCTCCAGGCTCCGGGAGACGTAGCCCGGTTCGAGCAGGTCGTCGTCGCCCATCCAGCGGAAGAACTCCCCCCGCGCCCGCCGCAGCACCTCCACGAAGTTCCCGACCACGTGCAGGTCACGCGGCTGCCGGTAGTAGGCGATGCGGCCGTCCTGCCTCGCCAGCTCGCGGCAGAGCTCCTCCGTGCCGTCCGTGGAGGCGTTGTCCGAGATCACCACCTCGATCTCGGCGTGGTCCTGGGCGAGCGCCGAGCGTACGGCCGCCTCCAGGCGGTCCGCACCGTTGCGGACCGGGATTCCGATGGACACCAGCATCGCTTCTCCTCGAGGTCATCGCGCGCGGGCGGGAAGCAGCCGCACCAGGCGATCGCTCACAATGTGGAACTGGTCGCGGGTCACCACGACCAGCACGTAGGCCAGCAGGCCGCCGCCGCCCGCCACGATGAGCTGGACCAGGGGGCTCCCCTGGGTCAGCATCGCGAGGCCCAGCATGACGGCCGCGCACACCAGCGCTCCCGCCGCCGGGCGGGCGAGTCCCGGCAGGGCCGGGGCGAGCCGTACCCCGGCTCTCTGCACGGCGAGCACGGCGAGCGGAAGGGCGACGAGCACGGCGGCGGCCGCCTGCCCGATCGCGGCGCCGCGGATGCCGTCGAGATGCGTGCCGACGATGACCGCCGGGATCATCGCCGCCGCGTGCCCGAGGTTCATCCAGACCGTCGAGCGGGTGGCGCCCTGCCCGTTCAGGATGTCGAGCGCGAAGGAGGTGAGCATGCGCACCACCATCAGGACCGCCAGGAACCGCAGCACGCCGGCGGCCAGCTCCCACTTCGGGCCGTAGATGAAGATGATCATCGGGTGCGCGAGCAGCGCCATGAAGACGGCCAGCGGCAGCACCATGGCGATGAGCAGCGGCACGGTTCGCTGCACGCCGAGCGACAGGGACTCCTCGTCACGTTCGGCCAGCCGGGAGAAGCCGGCGATCGACACCATGCGGATGGCGCTGCCGATGATGCCGGGCACCCAGCTCGACACGTTGAAGGCCATCAGGTAGAAGCCCAGCCACGCGTCGCCCATGATGTTGCCGACGATGATGTAGCCCACGTTGAGCAGCATGATCTCCAGCGCGATCCCCGCCGCCGAGGGGATGCCGAACCGCAGCAGCTTGGCCGCGATCTGCCGGTCGAACCCGAACCGGTAGGGCAGGCGCGCGTAGAGCAGCATGAAGACGCCGGTGACCACGGCTCCCACGAGCTGCCCCCAGGCGAAGCTGTACGCGCCCGCCCCGTTGACCGCCAGGATGATCGCCACCGGCGCGTTGACCAGGAAGCCGGCGAGGACCGCCTTGGCGTTCTTGCCCGTGCGGAACCAGCGCAACAGGGCCGCGCTGCGCACCGCGGTGACCGCCTCGACGAGGATGACCGCGGTGAGGATGCGCACCACGGACGTGGCCTCCGCGCTGCCCGCCAGCGCCGAGAAGTACGGCGCGCCGACCCAGAAGATCCCGTACAGACCCAGTGCGGAGATCATGGTCAGGGTCGTCGCCGTGGGCGCGATGTCCTCCAGCCGCCCGCGCCACTGCACGACGGCCGACATGACGCCGACGTCCTTGACCACCATGACGAACTGGGTGGCCGCGAGCGCGACGGCGTAGATGCCGAAATCCTCTGGCGCGAGGAGTCTGGCCAGAATCAGGCCGAGGATGAACGAGCCCGCGCGGGTGACCAGTGTGCCGAGAAAGCTCCACACGGCCCCTCGGCCCGCTTTACGCCCGATGTCGCTGATATCCGGGCCCGATTGCTCTGCCATGCCGGCCTTCCCTAGCTAGGCTCGCTGATCCGCTCCAGCCAGATCTCCCGCCAGAACGGGACGAACGCGCGGGGGCAGTTGGACTTGTAGACGCCGTCGCAGATGATTCCTTCGAGCGCGATGCAGGGGTTCTTCATCTCCAGCATCTCGCCCGTCTTCTCGTCGATGCAGCGCTCGACGCGGGCGCTCACGCGGGCGACGCGACCGCACGAACGCGCCATGTCCTCCTCGAAGCCCAGCCCGCGGTTGAACCCCTTGGCGTTCAGCGTGGCGATGATCTCGTCCCTGGACTTGATCCGCACCAGCTCACCCGGCTGGAGGTCGGTCGTTCCCGTCGGCGTGGGGCCGGCGTGCGGGCCCGGCCGTACGAAGCCCCAGGCCAGGCCGCCCTTGATGCGCAACCATTTCGGGAACTTCCTGGACACGCGCTGGTAGCGGTTGAACAGCCCGAAGAAGAGCGTGCGGAGGGTCGGTCCGACCCCGGCGTTGCCCACCTGGATGTCGGTGACGTACTGGCTCATGTCCCGGAACGGGAGCCGTTCCGGGGCGGCGCGCAGCAGCTCGGTGGCCTGGCAGCGGAAGCGCTCCTTGCCCTCCGGCCCCGGCTCCCGCCGGGTGTTGACCTCGAGGATCGGCAGCAGCGGCCGCTCGGAGCGGACGGCCGGCTCCGAGGTGGGCAGCCCGTCCACCCGCTTGAGCCAGGCGGTCTTCCAGTAGAGCAGGCAGGCCGTCTGGCAGCCGCCGTGGGCCGACCCGTCGCAGCGGGAGCCCGTCAGATGGACGGCGTCCTCCATGCGCCGCATCCCGGTTCTGGTCATCGTGTCGCAGAGCTTGTTGGCCACCTTGTGAACGGTGAGCCGCTGCCCGCAGAATCGCAGCATCTCCGGCATGAAAGGGAGGCTGTCCAGCTCCCCCTTGTCATCGAGCGTGGCGAGGATCTCTTCCGCACTGAGGACCTCGACCACGTCGCCGACTTTCAGCGCCAGGTTCAACCCATCCACTCCTTCACCAGGCCCGCGTTCTGCAGGGCATGTGCCGCGTCCGCTATTGCCTGGAACGGCAGGTTCGACCGTTCCGCGATGTCCAGGAGACTGTTCAGCCCGTCGGAAAGGCTCAACACCCACAACATCGCCATCTGCGCTTGTTTCGTGTCACTGCGCCCGCCGAGTGACCCGTACAGGCCCCGGGCTCCCAGCTGGGGCTCGCCGTACGGGCTGAGGTTCTGGTAGCGGCGGTTGCCCTCCAGAACCCGCACGGCCGTCCACAGCGTCTCAAGGGTGTCCTCCATCGCCTCGGGACGCACGAAGTCGGGATTGTCAGCCGAGGTGTGATATTCCGGGTATCCGCCGTACGGCGTCCTGGTCAACGAGCCGACGGCGAGGTTGAACCCCGGCGAGCAGTACTGCCGCTCGTCGTAGCCGTACGGGGAGAAGTCCAGGACGGTGTGCGGCCGGTCCTTCAGCACGTGCGCGAAGACCTGGTCGATCTCGGCGTCGCCGCGCCTGCTGCGCTTGTAGGTGATCGTGCCGCTGTCCCCCGCGCAGGCCAGCGTCACGCCGTGCCTGATCCGGTCGGTGCGCTCCCGGTTCAGGGCGAGCCAGGTGATCGCGCCGATGGTGCCGGGCGCGAAGATGAACCGGTAGGTGTACCAGGGATCGGACAGCCGCTGCGCCAGGGCGACGGCCACCGCCACGCCGGCCAGGTTGTCGTTGGCCAGCGAGGGATGGCAGACGTGGCAGGAGATCAGCACCTCCTGGGAGCTGCTGCCGGGGACCACGTACTCGCCGTAGGTCAGGTACCCGTCGGCCAGCGTGGAGTCGATCCTGACCTCGTACGGGCCGTCGGTCATCCCGTCCAGGGTTTTCTGACTCAGGCAGAAGCCCCAGGTCTCGGCGTAGTAGCTGGTCCGGTACGGGATCAGGTCCGGCTGCTCGGGCAGGGTGTGCAGGTGCCCGCGCAGCTCCTCCAGGGACATCGTGGCCTCGACCGGCACGCTGTATCCCACGACGTGCAGGTTGGAGTCCTGGAAGTCGACCACCTTGTTGCCCGCGGCGTCCTTGATGGAGGCGTCGCGGATGTTCCACTCCCGGGGGATCGTCCAGTCGAGGACCTTGGTCCCGGTCGGCACCTGGGTGATCTCCAGCGGGATCGACTCGCCGATGATCTCCAGGGTCTGCCGCAGCCCGTCGCCGGTGATGCTCCGGCACAGCGGGTAGAGCCGCCGTACCAGGGCGTGCATTTCCGCGCCGGTCATGGGCGCAGGGTGTCGTCGACGGTGCCGGCCTCGCGCCGGTCGGCGAGCCGGGCCAGCCGGGTGAAGCGGCGCTCGAAGTCCTGCTTCGTCAGACCGTGCTCGCGGTAGGCGTCGATCAGCTCCACCGCGCCCGCCTTGACCGTCCAGCGCGCCTCGTAGCCCAGCTCGGACCTGATCCGGGAGAAGTCGACGCGGTAGGAGCGCGGATCGGATCCCGTCTCGCCGGTGATGCTCAGCGTCGATCCGGGCACCGCGGCGACGACCTCGGCCGCGATCTCGGCGACGGTCACGTTGTTGACCTCGGTGCCGACGTTGAAGGCCGTCGTGTGCACGGCTTCGCGGGGCGCGACGAGAGCGGCCGCGAAGGCGTCGGCGATGTCCCTGGCGTGGACCAGCGGACGCCACGGCGTGCCGTCGGACAGCACCCGGACCTCGCCGGTCAGGTGCGCGTGGCCCACCAGGTTGTTCAGCACGATGTCGGCGCGCAGCCTCGGGGAGAACCCGAAGGCGGTGGCGTTGCGCAGGAACACCGGCGTGAAGTCGTCGTCGGCCAGCGTGACCAGATCGTCCTCGACCCGCACCTTGGACTCGGCGTACGGCGTCACCGGCCGCAGCGGCGCGTCCTCGTCCAGCAGCTCCTCGCCGCCGGACGCGCCGTAGACCGAGCAGGTGGAGGCGTAGAGGAAGCGGCGCACGCCCGCCTCCTTGGCCAGCCTGGCCAGCCGGACCGAGGCGTGGTGGTTGATGTCGTAGGTCAGGTCGGGCGCGAGCGCGCCGAGCGGGTCGTTGGACAGCGCGGCCAGATGGATCACCGCGTCGAATCCCGCCACGTGTTCGGGACCCGCGTCACGCAGGTCCACCGCGTGCGCCTCGATCTTCTCGGGCGCGGGGCCGAGCAGGCAGTCGGCGAACAGGCCGGAGTCCAGGCCGACCACCTCGTGCCCGGCCTCGGCCAGCATGGGGGCCATCACGCTGCCCAGGTAGCCCTGGTGGCCCGTGAGAAGTACCCGCATCAGTTCTCCAGATCGACGGTGAGCTTGGAAACGTGGAACGCCTCGGCGTAGCGCGCGTGGCACTCGATGCCGCGGATGCGGGCCAGGCCCAGGAACGCCTCGCGGTCGTACCAGGGCCGGTGCCGCTGGGAGGCGTAGTGGCGCTGGAGCAGGTCGACCTTCAGCTCCGCCACCTCCTCCGTCAGCGGCTGGAAAACGGCGGGCGCGGCGAGGTCGCCGTCCCATTTGACGATCTCGTAGCCGAGCGTCAGGTGGTCGCGGAAGGCCGTGGGCACCAGCTTGGCCAGCCCGCGGTGGTCCTGGTGGGCGTCGCCCCGCCAGGGTGCGAAGATCAGGCCGGGGTCGGTACGGGCGCGCAGCTCCTCCACCGCGGCCTTGGCCTCCTCCCACCTGGCCGGCAGGTAGCCGTCGGGCAGCTTCAGCACGGTGACGCGGAGCTCGGCGCCCGGGCAGAAGTCCGCCAGCGCCGCGCGCTCCTCGTCCTCGCGCTCGGTGCCGCCGCCGGACAGCACCAGCGCGTCCACGCGGATGCCGGGATGGGCGGCGCAGACCGTCAGCAGGCTGCCGCCCGCTCCGATCGCCAGGTCGTCACAGTGCGCGGCGAGCGCCACGATGCCGTCGAGCCGCCCCGCGCGCAGACCGATCACCGGGACCGTTCCCAAAGGGCCCACGGGCGCTCGCCCCGGGAGTAGGCCTCGTCCAGCTCCATGCGCTGGTTCACGGTGTCGGTCGGCCGCCAGTAACCGCGGTGCGGGTATGCCAGCAGGCGTCCGCGCTTGGCCAGCTCCACGCAGCCGTCGGCGACCAGGTCGCCGTTCTCCGGGATGTGCTCGAAGACCTCCTGGGTCAGCACGAAATAGCCGCCGTTGACCCACACCGGCATCTCGCTGACCGGCGAGATGCCGCCGATCAGGCCGTTCTCGCCCACGTCCACGCAGTGGAAGGTCTGCGACGGCGGCACGACCATCATCGAGGCGGCCGCGCCCGACTCGGTGAAGCGGTCGATGATGTCGGGCAGCGGCGCGTCGGTGAGCACGTCCGCGTAGTTCGCGAGGAACATCTCGTCGCCGTCCAGGTGATGACGGACGCGGCGCAGCCGTTCGCCGATCGGGGAGTTGGTCCCGGTCTGCACGAACGAGATGGACCAGTCGGAGATGTCGCTCGACAGCAGCTCGACCTTGCCGCCGCGTAAGACGAAGTCGTTGGACGTGGCTTCCTGGTAGCCGAGGAAGAAGTCCTTGATGTGGTGGGCACCGTAGCCCAGGCACAGGATGAACTCCTTGTGCCCGAAGTGCGCGTAGTAACGCATGACGTGCCAGAGCAGCGGCCGCGGGCCGACGAGCGCCATCGGCTTGGGCACCTCGCCCGGCACACCCGTACGCATGCGCGTGCCGAAGCCTCCACAGAACAGGACAACCTTCACACGACCTCCAGGTGTGGGATCGGGAAGACCAGACGGCCTCCCCATTCGTGCACATAGGAGAGCTGAGCGGTGAGCTCTTCGCGCAGGTTCCACGGCAGGACCAGCACATAGTCCGGGCGATCTTGAGCGATGCGCTCCGGAGCGGCGATGGGGATCCGGGTGCCCGGAGTGAATCTGCCGTGCTTGTAGGGATTGCGGTCAACCGTGTAGGCCAGCAGGTCCTGGCGGATGCCGCAGTGGTTGAGGAGCGTGTTGCCCTTTCCCGGCGCGCCGTAGCCGACGACCGTCTTGCCTTCCTCCGCGGCGTCGATCAGGAAGCGGAGCAGGTCGCGGCGGACGCGTGCGACCCGGTCGGCGAACCCGGCGTAGCCGGACAGATCGTGAAGTCCGGCCGCCTTCTCCCGCGCGAGCACGTCGAGCACCCGATCGGACGGGCTCCCCGACGGCCGGGCCCACAGCCGGATGGATCCGCCGTGGGTGGGCAGCAGCTCCACGTCCACCAGCGTCAGCCCGCCGGAGGCCAGCGCCCGCTGCGCGGAGGCGACCGTGTAGTACTGGAAGTGCTCGTGGTAGATCGTGTCGTACTGGTTCAGCTCCATGAGCGTGAGCAGGTGCTGGACCTCGATCGACACCCACCCGTCGTCGGCGACCAGGGCCCGCAGGCCCTCGGTGAAGCCGACCACGTCGGGGATGTGCGCGTAGACGTTGTTGGCCACCACCAGGTCGGCCGGCCCGTTCTCGGCCCGCACCGCGGCGCCCGTCTCCGGCGTCAGGAACGCGGTGAGCGTCGGCACGCCCTTGTCCTTGGCCGCCTTTCCCACGTTGGCCGACGGCTCGATGCCCAGGCACCTGATGCCGCGCTCGACGACGTGCTGCAACAGGTAGCCGTCGTTGCTGGCCACCTCGGCCACGAAAGACGGCTTCAAACGTTCCACAGCGGAGTCGACGAACTGCCGTGCGTGTTCCACCCATGAGGCGGAATAAGACGCGAAGTAGGCGTATTCGGTGAAAGTTTCTTCCGGTGTGATCAGCGGCGGTATCTGCGCCAGCCAGCAACTGGTGCAGACCCGCAGGTGAAGTGGATAAGTGAGCTCGGGCTCGTCGAGCTGTTCCGCGGTGAGGAAGAGCTCACAGGGCGGAGTCGCCCCGAGATCCACCACACCGACCAGGTCGGCCGAACCACACAGCCGGCACGATGTCCTCAACAATGGGCCCCACCCGAAAATGACAAGATTTCCCCCTATGGCAAACCCACAGCCGTACTTCGGGTGGGCGCCAAGGAGTGTTACAAGTATCTTCATGAAGCACCTGAGCATCAGTGGAGCATTTGTCTACACCCCCCGCATCCACAGCGATCCGCGGGGCGACTTCCTGGAAAGTTTCCGCGCCGCCGACCTGCGGGAGGCGCTGGGGCAATCGATGGACCTCGCGCAGGTGAACTGTTCGGTCTCCAGACGCGGCGTGCTCCGCGGCGTCCACTTCGCCGACGTCCCCCCGGGCCAGGCCAAATACGTCATGTGCGTCTCGGGCGAGGTGCTCGACGTCGTCGTGGACGTGCGCGTCGGCTCGCCTACCTTCGGCCAGTGGGAGGCGGTGCGGCTGAACGACGTGTCGCGCTGCGGGATCTACCTCTCCGAGGGCCTGGGACACGCCTTCATGGCGCTCAGCGAGTCGGCCACCGTCCTCTACCTCTGCTCCACCACGTACGACCCGGCGCGCGAGCACGGCGTCCACCCGCTGGACCCGGATCTCGGCATCGAATGGCCGCTCGACGGGGAGCCGATCCTCTCGGCCAAGGACGGCGCGGCGCCCACGCTCAAGCAGGCTCAGGAAGCGGGGATACTCCCATCGTGGTAAGTGTCGTGATACCGGCCCACAACGAGGCCAAGGTGATCGGCCGCTTGCTGGACGGCCTGCTCCGGGAGGCCATGCCCGGCGAGTTCGACGTCGTGGTGGTGGCCAACGGCTGCACCGACGGCACGGTGGCCGCGGCGCAGCCGTACGACGTCCGCGTCGTGACCACGCCGGTCCCCTCCAAGCGCGAGGCGCTGCGGCTGGGCGACGAGGCGGCACGCGGATATCCCCGGCTGTACGTGGACGCCGACATCGAGCTGAGCACCGCCTCCGTCCGCGCGCTGGCCGGTGTGCTGGCCGCGCCGGACGGGCCGCTCGCCGCCGCGCCCGAGCGGGAGCTGGCGCTGGCCGATCGCCCGTGGCCGATCCGGGCCTACTACGCGATCTGGACGCGGCTGCCGCACGTGCGCGCCGGGCTGTTCGGCCGGGGCGTCATCGCGGTGAACGACGAGGGCAACGCGCGGATCCGTGCCCTGCCGCCGGCGATGGCCGACGATCTGGCCGCCTCGCTGGCGTTCTCGCCGGACGAGCGCGTGATCGTGGCCGGCGCGCGTGCGGTGATCCAGACTCCGCGTACCGTCGCCGACCTGATGCGCCGCCGGGTGCGGGCCACGACCAGCGTGAGCGAGCTGGAGCAGGCCTCGGCCACGGCCGGGGAGCGCACGGGCATGCGGGACCTGCTGGCCATCGTGGCCGGAGACCCGCGCCTGGTGGGCGCGGCGGTCGTCTTCGTCATGGTGGCGGTGCTGGCCAGGCGGAGAGCCGCCCGCGCGATCCGCGCGGGCGACTACACCACCTGGCTGCGTGACGAGAGCAGCCGGGACTAACCGACCGGCGTGTTCATGTCGGTGGTGATCTCGGCCGCGGTGAGTGCCTTGTTGTAGACGCGGACCTCGTCGATGAGACCGCTGAAGTACTCGCCGGAGCCGCTGTTGCCACCGATCCGCAACGGACTCGTCCCGGTACGCAGGTTGCCACCGGTCGGATTGGTGGCCACCTGCGTACCGTTCACGAACATCCGCAACGTCGACCCGTCATACGTCGCCGCCACATGACTCCAGGTGTTCAACGGCAGATTGCCCGCCGCCGGCGCATTGGCCCCCGACGAGGTGTAGATGAACGCCGCCGGGCCGCTGCTCCCGCTGCCCATGATCGCGTAGGCCAGATCGCTGCCGAACTCCTTCATCAGCACCGTCCGCCACCCCGAGACGTTGTCCGGCCGTACCCATGCCTCCAGGGTCATCCCGCCGGTCAGCCGCAACGACGTGGAATCGGCCACCGTCACCCAGCTCGACGTGCCGTTGAACGACAGCGCCTGGCCGTACTTGCCGGCCGACCAGGTCGCCGCGGTGGCCGTGCCGTTGTTGCCGTTGCCGGAGGCGTCGGCGACGGCGGTGCCGTTGCCCGCGTTCATCCCGTAGGCGGCCACCAGCCCGCTGACCGTGGGCGGCTGGGTCACGACGGCCGACGCCTCGTTGGACGACGGGCTGGTGTTGCTGGACCCGTCGAAGGCCACCACACGGTAGTAGTACGTGCCCGCCGCGACACCCGAGTCGGTGAACGAGGTGCTCGCGGTCGAGCCGACCTGGTTGGCGCCGGACGGGGTGAACCCGGCGGTGGCGGACCGGTGGACGGTGTACCCGGTCACCCCCACGTTGTCGGTCGAGGCCGTCCAGGTCAGCTGGGCGCTGCCCGGGCCGCCGGTCGCCGCCAGGGACCCCGGTGCGGTGGGCGCCTGGGTGTCGGGCGGTCCCGGCTGTCCGACGGGGGTGTTCATGTCGGTGGTGATCTGTGCCGCGGTGAGTGCCTTGTTGTAGACGCGGACCTCGTCGATGAGACCGCTGAAGTACTCACCGGAGCCGCTGTTGCCACCGATCCGCAACGGACTCGTCCCGGTACGCAGGTTGCCGCCGGTCGGGTTCGTGGCGACCTGCGTGCCGTTCACGAACATCCGCAACGTCGACCCGTCATACGTCGCCGCCACATGACTCCAGGTGTTCAACGGCAGATTGCCCGCCGCCGGAGCATTGGCCCCCGACGAGGTGTAGATGAACGCCGCCGGGCCGCTGCTCCCGCTGCCCATGATCGCGTAGGCCAGATCGGCGCCGAACTCCTTCATCAGCACCGTCCGCCACCCGGCGACGCTCGTGGGCCGTACCCATGCCTCCAGGGTCATCCCGCCGGTCAGCCGCAGCGAGGCGGAGTCGGCCACCGTCACCCAGCTCGACGTGCCGTTGAACGACAGCGCCTGGCCGTACTTGCCGGTCACGTTCCACGCGGTGTTCGCGGCCGTGCCGTTGTTGCCCTTGCCGGAGGCGTCGGCGACGGCCGTGCCGCCGCCCTCGTCCATCGCGTAGGCGGCCACCAGGCCGTCCGGCGTCTGTGACCGCTGGTAGGTCGCGGTGTAGGTCGCCGCGGTGGCGGGCGCGGTGAGGTTGTGGCTTGCTGCGCCGCCGTCGGACCAGGAGGTGAACGTGTGGCTGAAGCCGTCGGCGCTCTGCGGCGAGGGCGCGGAGACCGAGTTGTGGGAGCCCACGATCACCGTACGGGTGAAGGGGGCGACGGTCTGCTCGCTGTTGAAGCCGAGCTGCAGCCCGGTGGGCGCGGTCTGGAAGGTCAGGTTCACCGTCTTCGGCTGGAGCGTCACGCTCTTGGTGTCGGTGAGGCCGTGCGCGTCCGTCACGGTCAGCCTGAGCTCCAGGTGAGCGGGGTATTCGTGGTCCGGAGCGGCGAAGGACCCGCTCGCGCCGGTGAACGTGGTGATCTCGTGCTCGTGGCAGGTGCCGGGGCAGTGATGCATGATCAGCTTCCAGGACATCCGCGACCCCGGGATCGTGCCGTCCTGGGCGTCCGTGCCGGTGCCGGAGAACGCGATCGTGTCACCGACCGCCCAGGTGAGGGCGGCCGACGGGGAGTTGATGGTCGCGGTCGGCGCCGTGTTGCCCACGTTGATCGTGACGGTGGCGTCCCCCAGGCCGCCGCGCCCGTCGTCGGCGCGCAGCTTCACCACGTAGGAGCCCGGCTGGGTGTAGGTGAAGGACGGGGTGGCCGAGGTGGAGTCGTCGAAGTCGCCGTCGCCGTCCAGGTCCCACCGGAAGGTGAGCGGGTCGCCGTCGGCGTCCGCGGATCCGGCGGAGGTGAAGTTCACGGCGAGCGGCGCGTTGCCCGACGTGGCGCTCGCGCCGATGACCGCGGTCGGCGGGGTGTTGTTGTAGAGGTAGCGGATGATCTGCCCGTTGGTGAAGTCGACCGCGAAGAGGTCTCCGCCGGGGCCGGTCTGCAGCTCCACGGCGGGCATGCCCGAGTCGAACGTGGTGATGGTGGCCGGGTCGGGCAGGCCGTTGGCCCCCTTCGTCATGACCCAGACGCACGATCGGCTGTAGTCGGAGAAGAACATCGCGCCGTCGTAGGCGTCGGGGTAGGGGCCGCCGTTGTAGAAGGCCACGCCGCTGGAGGAGGAGCCGCCGGACGGGCACGGGTCGTTCGGCGCGGGCTTGGAGCCGTGGTTCCAGGAGAAGTACGGCAGCGCGTGCGCCGCGGCGCCTTCCGCGTAGAGGTTCTCGCAGAGGGTCAGGTTGAGGTTGTCGTAGCCGCCCTGCCTGGCGGCGCCCTCGTAGCAGGGCCAGCCGAAGTTCTTCACCGGGCCGGTGGGGTCGGCGATCCGGTTGATCTCCTCCCACGTGTTCCAGCCGACCTCACCGGCCCAGACCTCGCCGGTGCCCGGCCGGATGGTGAACCGGAACGGGTTGCGCTGGCCGTAGGCGATGATCCTGGCCACGTTGGGGTCGCTGCTGCCGGCGTTGGGGTTGCCGGGGGCGGCCGCGCCGGTGTTCGGGTCGATCCTGATCACGGTGCCGTTGAGTGCCGCGGGGTCGCCGCCGGTGCGCGGGTCCTGCGAGCGCAGCGCGCCGCCCTCGGCGGACGGTGGGGTGAGCGCCGTGCCGACCGGCGACGGCGGGTCGCCGCACGGGTTGTCCGGGGTGACGTCGGAGCTGGTCAGGTTGTCCTGGCCGTAGTCGGCGAAGTTGAAGCTGGCACCGTCGCCGCCGCTGGCGTAGAGCATGCCGTCGGGGCCGAACTTGAGGTCGCCGACGGAGTGGCTGGGGTGCTGCTGGCACCAGTCGGTGATCAGCGGGGTCTCGACGACCGAGCCGCCCGAGGGCGCCAGCGAGGATAAGCGCCCGGTGATGAGGCAGCCGTCGCCGGTGGCGCCGGGCGGGGTCGGGCAGGGGTCGGCGCTCACGCCCGCCGTTCCCCAGCGCGGCGCGGTGCCGCCGGGCACCGCGTCGTAGGCGTACAGGACGTAGATGCGCGGGTCGGCCGGGAAGTTCGGGTGCAGGGCCATGCCGAGCAGCCCGCGGTCCCAGAAGTTGTGCACCTGCGTGCGCAGGTCGGCGTAGATCGCCGGCGTGGTGTCGGTGATCGAGTCGAAGACCTTGATCAGGCCGCTCTTCTCGGCGACGAACACCCGGCCGTCCGAGGCGAACTCGATGTTGGTCGGGTTGATCAGTCCGCTGAAGACGACCTGTCTCTGGAAGCTGCCCGGCAGCGCCTGCGCCGCGGACGGTGCGATGAGCGTCAGGCCGGTGGTGAGTAGCAGGACGGAAAGGAGCGCATGGCGAAGCCGCCTCAACACGAGAACCCCCTTGAGCCGAAACTCCCCCGAGCCCTGAACTCGATCTATCGCACCGAATCAGGCGGAAGTCACGAGGGCTGTCCACAAGTGGACAGCCACGCGTACAGCAACCACCCCAGCTCGTACGGCCGGCACTCCCGATCGACGGCGACCGGCGGATAGATCCGGTCCAGCACGCCGAGACGCATCCCCTGATGCACTCCCGTCGCCACGGCCCGCACTCCGCGCACCAGTTTGCGGGGATCCGCCCTGGCCTCCTTGCGCCACGTCAGAGCGAGCTCTTCGAGCACGAAGGACGGCCGCTCGATCATCCAGTCGAGCCCCTTGGAGATCTCCGCCACGTAGGCGGTACCCCCCGCGTCGGCCAGGTCGAGCAGTGCCATCGGCCCCATCGACAGCTGATGGACGCTGTAGACCGGATAGCCCTCGACCACCGACCCGGTACGGGCGTCGTAGTGCCACCACCACTCCCCCTGCGGGCCCTGCGCGTGGCAGATGCCCTCCGCCACCTGCTCGGCCGCGCGCAGCGCCTCGGCGTCGCCGGTGGCGGCGTGCAGCCTGGCCAGCGCCTGCAGCGGGTAGACCTGGTCGGCGAAGCAGCCCACGTGGGCGCGGTACCGGGGGACCAGCGCCCCCTTGCCGAGCGCGTGCGGGTAGAGCCGGTTGCCCGCCAGCCCGGCCAGCAGCCGCTCACGGGCGCGCTCGGCCCGGCCGTCGGTCACGCCGGCCGCGACCAGGGCGGCCAGCGCCCACGCCGCCTCGACGGTGTAGATCGGGCCGCCCGCGTCCAGCTCCGCGAGCCGGCTCAGCGCCAGCTCCAGATCGGCGTGCCCGGCCTCCGCTGCCGCCCAGCAGATCAGCGCGGCGTCGCCGGCCCCCGTCACCTCCGGCAGCCGTTTGATCAGGTTGCCCACCAGGTCGAGGAGACTGTCACCGGCCAGGGCCGCCCGCTGCCGCTGCTCCGTCAGGGTCCCCACGCCGAGCGCGACGATCGCCGAGTAGCGGATGCTGCGCCCTTCCGGCGCCGCCGTCCACGTCCCGTCGTCGTTCTGGCGGCCCCGGCGGGTGAACACGAACTCGCCGTCGGCGTAGCCCGGCGGCAGCCCGCGCACGGACAGGTCCACCATGCCCGTCACGAAGTCCTGATGTCCGGAGCTCAGCAGAGCGATCCGGTGATCCGTCACGTCGTCTCCTCGATCCTGCGATTGACACCGGCCCGCTCCCGGAGCACCAGGAGCAGGAATCTGCCGTTGGTCCGCACGTAGCGCGGACCGAGCCGCAACGGCTCCTGCAGCATGCGGTAGAGCCATTCCAGGCCCAGGCGCTGCCAGCGCACCGGCGCCCTGCGGGTGTGCCCGGCCAGCACGTCGAACGAGCCGCCCACGCCGTGGATGATCCGCGCCCGGGTGCTCTCGCCCCACTCGCGGATGAAGATCTCCTTCTTCGGCGAGGTGATGCCGAGGAACAGCAGGTCGGCCTGGGATTCGGCGATCTCGGCGGCGACCTCGGCCGAGTCCTCCACCGGGAAGTATCCGTTGCGCGAACCGGCGATGCCCAGCCCGGGGTAGCGCAGCCGTACCTCTGCCAGCACCCGGGCCAGCACCTCGTCGGTCGCGCCGAGGAAATAGGCGCGGTAGCCGCGCCGGTGCCCCTCGGCCATCAGCTCCGTGAACAGGTCGATGCCCGCCACCCGCTCGGGAAGCCGGTGACCGAGCATCCGCGCCGCCCAGACCACCGCCTGCCCGTCGGCCAGCACGAGGTCGCTGTCGACCACGGACTGCCGTAACGCGGCGTCCGTGCGCATGTTGACCACCTTGGCGGCGTTCACCACGCCGATGGTGAGCCTCCTGTTCTCCGAGACCGCCGCCACGCACCGCGCGATCACCTGACGCATGGTGAGGGCGTCCAGTGTGGTGCCGAGTATCGTCTTCCTGGAGGCCTGCTCCGGCAACCTCGTCATCCATCCCCCTGGGTGTCCATGACATATCGGTTCCGGCTCCGGAAACGTGACATCACGGGAGGACCAGCTCGGTGAGCGTCGCGCGATGGTCGGTCCGGGGCATCCGCAGGGTCTGGAAGCTCCGGATCGCGATCCGGGGGTCGGCCAGCACATGATCGATGGCCACCTTCGGGAACAACCGCGGCTGCTGGTAATAGGGCCAGGTCATGGCCAGCCCCTTGCCGGTGACGTCGGCGGCGTCCCGGTAGCCGGTGGCGATCAGGTCGCGCAGCACCGCGTGGTCCAGGGTGGAGTTGAAGTCTCCGGCCAGCACCCGCAGGCGCCCTCCGGCGGGTGGCAGGGCCCGGATGCTCGACGCCCAGCACGCCGTACGCCAGCCCTCGGAGGGCGCGCACGCGTGGACCGCGACGAGGTCCACCTCCCGCCCGCCCGGCAGGGTGACCACGGCGGGAAGGTGGCGCGGGCTCTCCACGAAGGCGGGGGCCGCGATCGGCGCGTCCCCCGGCCGCAGCGGGTAACGCGAGTAGATGGCCGCTCCCTGGGAGTCCTCCCCCGGCAAAACGATCTTGTACGGCAGCAGCCGCCCCAGCCCGAGCTCCTCCACCCGTTGCCGCATCAGGTCGGTGAACTCCAGCAGGTGCAGCACGTCCGGCCGCTCGCGCTCGACCGCGTCGACCAGGTCGGGCGGCAGCACGGAGGAGTGCAGCAGGTTGACGGCCATCACCCGCAGCACCGGGCCGGCGGCGGGCGGGTTGCCCTCCGGGATCGCGCGCGGCAGCACGATGACCGCGAAGGCGACGGTCACGACGAGCGCGGCCGCCAGCAGCGCCCCGGAGCGTAAGAAGACCGCGAACCCCAGCGGCACCAGCGCGAGCACGGCCGCGTACGGCGTGAACGACACGAGCTGGGACCAGACGAACTTCGGCTCCCATCCGCACAGGCGCAGGCCCGCCCACCCGGCGAGGCCCGCGACCATGAGCCACAGCATCGAATCCCTCAGGCGACGCTGCACCGGCGTCCACGCATCAGCACCGGCCAGGCCGCGTGCAGCGCCGCCTGCCAGTGCCGGATCGGCTCCCCCCGGGTGTGCGCGAGCACGCTGTAGGCCGGCCGCTTGGCCGGGCGGGGGAACGCCTCGCTGGTCACGGGGCGTACGCGATCCGGGTCGGCGCCGAGCAGGCTGAAGATCTCCTTGGCGAACCCGCACCAGGTGGTCTCGCCCGCGCTGGTGCCGTGGTAGACGCCCGGCGGCAGGTCCGACCGGGCCAGCCGGACGAGATAGTCCGCCAGGTCGGCCGCCCAGGTCGGCTGGCCGTGCTGGTCGTCGACCACGTCGACCGTGGGCCGCTCGGCCGCCAGCCGGATCATGGTCGACACGAAGTTCGCGCCGCCCGCGCCGTAGAGCCAGGCGCTGCGCACCACGTAGTGCCCGTGCTCCAGCGCCGCGTACTCCCCGGCGAGCTTGGTCCGCCCGTACGCGTTGATCGGCCCCGTCGGCGCGTCCTCCGCGTACGCCACCACGCCGTCCCCGTCGAAGACGTAGTCGGTGGAGACGTGCACCAGCCGCGCCCCCGCCAGCTCGCAGGCCTCGGCCAGCCAGCGCACGGCATGCCCGTTGACCGCCAGCGCCTCCGCCTCGCTCGCCTCGGCGTCGTCCACCGCGGTCCAGCCGGCGCAGTTGATCACGACTCTCGGCCGGTAGGCGGACACGAAGTCACGCACCGCGCGCCTGTCGCGCAGGTCCAGCTCGGCCCGGCCGAGCGCGAGCACCGGCTCCCCCGTCAATGCCGCCCTGTCCAGGACGTCGGCGGCGAGCATGCCGCCGGCGCCCGTGATGAGCCACCTCATGCCGCCTCCCGGCACAACCGATCGATCACGAGGTCCACCAGTCCCGGTGCTCGGCGTACCAGCGGACGGTGTCCTTCAGCCCCTGCTCGAACGGGATCTCCGGCCGGTAGCCGAGCGCCCGCAGCTTCGCGTCGTCCATCGAGTACCTGCGGTCGTGGCCCTTGCGGTCCTCGACGTACTCGACCGCGTCCCAGCCCCTGCCGCAGGCCTGGAGCAGGCGGCCGGTCAGCTCCTTGTTGGTCAGCTCGGCCGTGCCCGCGATGTTGTAGACCTCGCCGGGCTCCCCCTTCTCGGCCACCAGCCGGATGCCGGCGCAGTGGTCCTCGACGTGGATCCAGTCGCGGACGTTGCCGCCGTCGCCGTACAGGGGGACCTTCCGGCCGCGCAGCAGGTTCGTGACGAACAGCGGGATGACCTTCTCCGGGTACTGTCTCGGCCCGTAGTTGTTGCCGCACCTGGTGATCGAGACGTTCAGGCCGTAGGTGATCGCGTAGGCCCGGGCGATCAGGTCGCCGCCGGCCTTCGACGCCGCGTACGGCGAGCGCGGGCGCAGCGGCGCGTCCTCGTCCCACGAGCCGATGTCGATCGACCCGTACACCTCGTCGGTCGACACCTGGACCACCTTCGGCACCCCGGCCTCCAGGCACGCCTGGAGGAGGGTCTGGGTGCCCAGCGCGTTGGTGCGCATGAACTCGGCCGCGCCCTCGATCGACCGGTCCACGTGCGACTCGGCCGCGAAGTTCACCACGAGGTCGTGGCCGGGGACGACGCTCCTGAGCAGCTCGGCGTCGCAGATGTCCCCGTGCACGAACTCGTGCCGCACTCCCTCAAGGTTGGCCCGGTTGCCGGCATACGTGAGCTTGTCCAGCACCGTGACGTACATGTCGTGCAGATTGCGGACGAAGTGCGAGCCGATGAAGCCCGCACCGCCCGTCACCAGGATCCGGGTCATGAACTGATCTGTACCTTGCTGTGATCGCCCAGCACGAGACGGTGGGCTCTGGGCGTGTTGGGCGCCGGGGTGACCTCGACGTCGTGGCCGATCAGCGACGACTCGATGCGGCCGACCCCGGCGATGGAGGCCCTGGGCAGCACGATCGAATACTCGATCTCGCTGCCGGTGACGGCGCAGTCGGCGCCGATGGAGGTGAAGGGGCCGACGTAGCTGTCACGGATCCGCGCGCCGTGGCCGATGATGACCGGGCCGACGATCCTGGACCGCTCGACCACGGCCCCCTCCGCGACGACCACCCGGCCCACCAGCTCGCTGGCGTCGTCCACCTGCCCGCGTACGCTGGGCTCGACCGACTCCAGGACCAGCCGGTTGACCTCCAGCATGTCGGTGACGTTGCCGGTGTCCTTCCAGTAGCCGGAGATCACCGAGGACTCGACGCGCAGGCCCGCCTCGATCAGCCACTGGATCGCGTCGGTGATCTCCAGCTCGCCCCGCCACGACGGCTTGAGCTCGGCCACCGCCTCGTGGACGGCCGGGCTGAACAGGTAGACGCCGACCAGCGCCAGGTCGCTCTTGGGGCGGGCGGGCTTCTCCTCCAGGCCGACCACCCGGCCGGAGGCGTCGAGCTCGGCCACCCCGAACTGGCGCGGGTCGCCGACCCTGGTGAGCATGATCTGGGCGGCGGGCCGCTCGCGGGCGAACCTGTCCACCAGGTCGTTGATGCCGCCCACGACGAAGTTGTCGCCCAGGTACATGACGAAGTCCTCGTCGCCCAGGAACTCCCTGGCGATCAGCACGCCGTGCGCGAGCCCGAGCGGGGCCTCCTGCCGCAGGTACGTGACCTGCAGCCCGAAGGCCGAGCCGTCCCCCACGGCGGACTCGATCTCCGCATGGGTGTCGCCGACCACCAGGCCGAGTTCCCTGATCCCCGCGGCCGCGATCGCCTCCAGCCCGTAGAAGAGGACCGGCTTGTTCGCGACCGGCACCAGCTGCTTGGCCGAGGTGTGCGTGATGGGCCGGAGCCGTGTGCCCGACCCCCCGGCGAGCACGAGTGCTTTCACCGCTAGTAAGCCCCTTCTCCACGGGTGACGACGGACCAGGTCTTCCAGAGGATCTGCAGGTCGAGGATGAGCGACCAGTTCTCCACGTACCGCAGGTCGAGGCGTACGGACTCCTCCCAGCTCAGGTTGGAGCGGCCGCTGACCTGCCAGAGCCCGGTCATGCCCGGCTTGACCACCAGCCGGCGGCGGACGTCGGCGCCGTACTGGCCCACCTCCTCCGGCAGCGGCGGGCGGGGGCCGACCAGGGACATCTCTCCTCGGAGCACGTTCAGCAGCTGGGGCAGCTCGTCGAGCGAGTATTTCCGCAGGAAAGCGCCTACCCGCGTGATTCTTGGATCGTTCCTAATCTTGAAGAGCACGCCGTCGAACTCGTTCGCTTCCAGAAGCGCGCTCTTGAGCCGCTCCGCATCAACCACCATCGTACGAAATTTCACTACATGGAACTCTTTGCCGCCTTTGCCGACCCTGATCTGGTGGAACAGCGCCGGCCCCTGGCTGGTGAGGCGGATCACCAGCGCGATGGCCAGCAGCGGCAGCGCCAGGAGCAGCAGGGCGGCCGCCGCGACCAGGCGGTCGAAGACGGTCTTCGCGACCTGCTTGGTGCCGTCGAACTCGGGGTGCTCCAGGTGCAGGAGCGGCATCCCCGCGACCGGCCTGATGCTGATGCGCGGCCCGGCCACGTCCATGAGCGCGGGGGCCACGAAGAGGTCGGTGCGCGCGGTCTCCAGGCTCCAGGCCAGCCGGCGCAGCGCGGCCCCGTCCAGCTCCGGGCAGGCCAGCACGGCCACGGCGTCGGCCTGCACGCGCTCGACCACCGTGGCCACGTCGCCGAAGGAGCCGAGCACGGGGATGCCGTCGAGGTCGATGTCCATCGCGCTGTCCGGAAGGCAGGCTCCCACCACCTGCATTCCGTGGTGCGGCTGCCGCCTGAACTGCATCACCAGGTCGAGAATCGACTCCCGGTGCCCGACCGCGATCACCTGACGCATGTAGTCGCCCACCGCTCTCCTTCGGTGGAGACGCTTACGCATCCGGTAGCGGAAGTACAGCGTGGACAGCAGCGCCAGCGGCAGCATCGCCATCACGAAGCTGCGGGCGACCGCGGTCTGCGTCGCGTAGGCCAGGATGGCGACGGTCGCCATCAGACCGACACCGCCGTTGAAGACGGCCTTGAACTCGTCCGTTCCCTCGCCGTTGGCGCGCTGCCGGTACGCGCCGCCCATCATGAGCGCGATGGGCCAGGCGGCGATCAGGCCGAGTCCGAGCATGAACTCGACCCACGGTATGAACACCCCGGCGATGAGCCGGATGCCCAGCACGCATACGCATGCCAGCAGTGCGCATGTCGTATCACCGCCTAACAGGAGCCGTAGGTACGCGCGCGTCCAGATGCTCGACGCGCGACGTGGCACGGCCCCGAGGAGCACGACAACGGACTCCCCAGTCCCCACCCTCATAGCACCACCCTGAGAACTCTTGTGCACCGCGATAACAGGACGTTCCTTGAACCACATGGGTTGACATGTCCCACGCACAATCAAGGGCGGCGGCCCCCACTAAAGAGTAAAGATCGATTCCGGTACGGGGAATAACGTCCAATGTCCACAATCGGACGAGGGCTCAGCAGCTGAAGGGCTTGACGGAACGATCCATAAGTGCAGCGGTCTAGCTGGCAAAATGTACGGTTTACGGTGGAATTTCGGCAGGTTGCCGCCGAATCAAGCCGCTAGTCGTACTCCAGATCCGGCAATGCGGACGGCGGGTCAGGACTGCGCCAGACGACCACAACCCCGTCATGCGCGGAGTCGGCGGCCAGGGCCAGCCGATCGAGGTCGAAGTCCGGCAGATAGCGCAGCCGCGCCAGGAAGGTGGCGTCCGTGGCCGAACGCGGCACGACACAACCGTCGCCGTCGCGGTCGAGCAGGATGTAGAGGACGTCCTCCCCGACTTCGGTGACGACACGGACCTCCACCACGTCCTCCCAGGCGAGAGCCTCGACGCTACCGTCCGCGTAGTGACGGGTGACGCCCTCTTCCGTGACATATACGTAGGAGTCCGGCATCGGATTGCCGTGCATGGGCGCGATTCTTGCGAGTTCAGGGGCTGTCCCGCAAGGGTTCGCACACAATGGTGCGGTTGACCCCGTCAGTGACCGCCCCAGGAGTGGCTGAGATGTGCGGCCACGGCCGCTCTGGCCGCGTCCCGCGGGCCGTCGGCGATGGCGTCGAGCAGCTCGCGATGCTCCCGCACCAGGACGTCCCGGTCCGTGTAGACCTCCCGGAGCCGCACCGTCCCGAGCCGCGTCTCCGCGGCCAGGACTCCGTAGAGCCGTTCGAGCCGGGGGCTCCCCACGGCCTCGATCAGCGCCTGGTGCATCGCCATGTGCTCGGCCACGCACTCCGACCAGGGCGCGTCGGCGGGCAGGGCCGCCATCCGGTGCAGTGCGGCCTCCGCCCCGGGGACCCGCTGCCCGGCCACGGCCTGCGCCATGAGGTCTTCGAGCGGCCTGCGCACGTACATGAGATCGTCGAGGTCCGAAAGCGTCACCTCGGGGACATAAGCGCTGCGGTTGCGCTCGCGTCTCAGCAGCCCCTCGTGGACGAGGCTCGCCAGCGCTTCCCGCACGGTCGGCCTGGCCACGCCGTACGAGGCGGCGATCTCCTGCTCGGGCAGCGGGGTGCCGGGCGGGATCTCGCCGGACAGCACCCTGCTGCGTAGGGCGTCAGCGAGCGCGCCGACGGTGGAGACGGGTCTGAGCGGCAACGTCACGGCTGCGACTCTAGCTCCCTTTCCGGCACAAGCTCTTGCTCGCGTACTTTCTCCGGGATCGCCACGGCCACCAGGCTCAGCGCGAGGAGCACCAGGCCCGCGATCGAGATCGGGGCCAGCCGCTCGCCGAGCACCACCAGGCCGAGCAGCGCCGCGACGGCCGGCTCCGCCAGGGCCAGCGTGGCGGCCGTGGCCACCGGCGTGGTCCGCAGGCCCCTGCCGTACAGGAAGTAGGACAGGGCCGTGGTGCCGAGGCCCAGGTAGACGACGGCGAGCAGCCCGCGCGGCTCGCCCATCCAGGCGACCCCGTTCGCCAGCAGGACGGGCAGCATGATCAGCGCCGCGCCGCCGAACATGACCCCCATGACCGCGTTGGACTCGGCCCCGCGGCCGATCGCCCGCGCCGCCATGACCGCGTAGAAGGCGTAGAGCACGCCGCCGAGCAGCGCGAACAGCACCCCCGAGACCGTCTGCCGACCGGCCTCGGCCCCGCCTCCGACGATGA
This sequence comes from Nonomuraea sp. NPDC003201, assembly GCF_053590415.1. Lineage (NCBI taxonomy): Bacteria > Bacillati > Actinomycetota > Actinomycetes > Streptosporangiales > Streptosporangiaceae > Nonomuraea > Nonomuraea sp. NPDC003201. The sequence goes on along the minus strand of NZ_JBSFTC010000008.1, from coordinate 33,340 downwards.
GCGCGGCGCACCCGCAGATGGCCGCCGCGGTCGCCGCGGCCCACCGCCCGCTCGGCCGCTGACCGTGGAGGAGCCAGGACAGCAACCCCGTGAAGACGGGCCCGCTCCCGATCGCCACCACGGTGCCGATGGCGACCCCCGTGCGGCCGACGGCGGCGAAGAAGCAGAGCTGGTACGCGGCCACCGCGACGGCGGCCAGCAGCAGGCCCGGCCTGATCGCCTTCCTGACGCCGGCACCTGCCACGAGCGCGAGCGCCGTCCCCCCGATGACCAGCCGCGCGGCGGCCAGTGCGACGGAGTCGGCGGAGACGAGCAGTCCTGCCGTCCCGGCCGTGCCCCAGAGCACGGAGGCAGCGACAACGGCGAGTGGTCCGTTTCTCATGCCCGCCATTGTCTGACAATTAGACAATTTCGTCCAGTTGCCGGTCGATCAGCCGCCCCGCCGGGGCCACCACCTCCCCCGCGTAGTCGTCCAGCACGGCCAGGGCGTCGTGGATGTCCGGCACGCTCTTGCACGGGAGCTCGAACAGCGTCTCGTCCTCCGCGGTGATCGACCCCTCGATGTGGAAGGCGCCGGCGGAGACGGCGATGGAGACCTCGAAACGGACCTCGCGGCCGTCGGGCAGCGTGAGGCCGGTGCCGACGCGGGCGCCGGCGGGCGGGAGGAAATAGGAGAAGGGCTCGCTTCTGGCGAACGGGTGACGTAATTCCGCGAGCATCCCTGACGCCCGGCTCAGGGCTTCCAGGAGACCGGCCGCGGCCAGACTCTCGCTGTCCACCCAAGAAAGGGTAGATCAGCGGGGCGGCAGGTGGCCATTCGTTCCGCTGTTGCCCGTGCGCTAAGAGCGGTGCGGGTGGGCCAGCCGCACTCTCAGGAGGTCGTGTCGGAAGTAGTACAGGCCGCCCACTTTCCGGAACACACCTCGTTGGTAGCCGTCCTCCAGGAGCGCCGTCACATTCCATGGCAGCCGGCCGGTCGCGGCGAGCAAGATGCGCGCCACGACGAAGCTCGTGCGGGAAGTCTGCAGAATCGTCATGAAGACGACCACGGCCAGCGCCGCCAGGGCGAGCGCGTACGGCGAGGCGGCGGGCCCACCGATGATCCCGAGCGTGACGGCGAAAGAGAGGATCACCGCCTGAAGAGCGATCAGGGCAGGCGACAACACCGTGAGGACCCAGAGCGCGGCCACCGCCGCGATGCCGCTCGCGGCACCGGCCGGCAGGCTGTCTCCCGCCGCGAGGTACCAGTGAACGGCGGCGAAGCACACCGCCGCGGCGGCCCATGCCCCCCACTGGCTCCTACGCTCCGGAACCGTGTTGGCGAAGGCGTAGTAACCCAAGATGCCCAGCGCCATGGCCGTCCCTGCGATGGCGCCCAGAGAGGCCTCCGCCGCGAGGCCGAATGCCGCGCCGGTGCCCAGACCGGCCACGAGACCGGTGATCACGCTGCTCGCCACAGGCGCGACCCTGTCCCCCAAGGCCGCCCCGGAGATGCCTTGAGTGCGGAAATGCCGGGCGAGGAAGGTGAGCCACCTGTGTACGTCGTTCGCGCGCCAGGGCGAGCTCGGATGCCCTGACGGGTCCGAATAGAGCGCGGGAACGATCTGCGTCAGGAGGTGGGCCTCCACCTCACGCCTGCTCGTGAAGGCGAGCAGGTCGTCCGGGTCGGCGGCGCGCTCGGCGTAGGTGACCCGGGCCAGCGACAGGGCCAGAGGGGTGGAGAGCCCGCGGGCGAGCTCTCCGTCCGGATGCGCGGCCAGTTGCGCGAACACACCGTCCCACTCGGCGAGCCGGGCGGGCTTCGTGGTGACGGTCAGGTAGTCGCGGACGGCGACGGCGTCGAGCGGCCTGAGCTCGATCACGGCCGCGGCGGTCAGGACATCGGCCTCCCTGGAGTCGATGGTCGCCAGATATTCGCCGGTACGGCTGGTCAGGAGGACCGGACGAGTGGAGCCGAACGCGGCGTTGATCTTGGTCAGGGCTGTCTCGCGATCGGCTTGCCGCATCTCGTCGAGCCCGTCGAGGACGAGCAGCAGGCGGTCCGTGCCCAGAGGCTCGTCGAAGGCGTAGTCCTCGCGGAGGCGTGAGTAGATCCAGGCGCGCAGCGACTTGTCCGACGGGCTCCAGGTCGACAGTCTCAGGATCACCGGCACGGGCGCGGCCGGGTCGCCTGACTTGTCGCGGGCCGCCAGGCAGGCCAGAACGAAGCGCATGACCAGGGAGGTCTTGCCGGCGCCCGGCTCGCCGAGCGCGACCAGGCGCATGCTGGGGAGCTTGGTGTGGAAGGTCTGGTAGAGATCGTCCAGGGTGCCGTCGAGGTCGACGGGTGTGTCGTCGCCCCCGATGACCCGCCAGTGATCGCTGACCGGCGGGCCGAGCGTGCGCCACGAGACGGGCAGCGGCTGCGGGTCGAGCAGGCGTTGCCGTAACTCCTCCGACTCCCACACCTGCCGGACCCTGGCGGCCAGCCGATCGGCGCGCGCGGCCTCGACGTCCGCCGCCGGCTCGGCCTCGTCGAGGGTGCCGAGGTCGCCCGCTTCCTTGGCGCGCTGCCGTAACCAGCCGATCGAGGCCGCGGCGGCGACGAGGACGCTGACGGAGAAGCCCCCGACGCTGGCCCACCGGTCGGCGTTCTCCAGTCCCTCCGAGACGAAGAACACGGCCAGGGCGATGCAGCAGGACGGCACGAGCACGATCGTGGCGACCAGCGCCCACCAGTACCACCCACGAATGTCTGAGCGTGATCGCGCCACGCCGGCGTGCCTCCGGACCATCGTGCGGACAACGGGCTGCATGCTCGGAGCCATGGCAGGTGCCGCCATCGGGTCGAGCATGCATGCGGACAATAGCGCGACGCGGCCCGCTCAGCGTCACTCGCCGGTCTGGAGCGGGGGATCTGTGGCCAGGCGGGCGTGGCGTTCGACGTCGTGGCGGACGCCGTCGTGACGGAGTTTGCCGCGCTCGATGCCCTCCGGCCGGAACCCGGCCTTCGTGGCGACCCGGCACGACGCCGGGTTGTTGACGCGATGCCCCAGCTCCAGCCGGTAGAGCCCCAGCTCGCCGAACGCCCACCGGGCCAGCTCCCCGGTGGCCGCCGCGGCGATGCCGCGCCCTCTGGCCTCGGGCAGGACCCAGTAGGACACCCAGCCGTTGTCGTGCTCGTCGAGGCGGGACACCGCGACGTTTCCGACCACCTGCTCGCTCTCGGGGCCCCCGACCGTGACGGCGAACGCGTGGCCCACCCCCTGCCAGGCGGTGATCCACCCGGCGGCGTCCTTGAGCGTGACGACAGGCCAGGACGCCTGCGTCCGCAGGTCCGGCGCCCGGAAGGCCCTCAGCACGACCGGCGCGTCGTCCGGGCGCCACTCCCGCAACCGAACGTGCACACCGCCCACAATGCCCGACATTACCCGTAATGCACCTATAACGCGCCCTGCCCGATTTGATGCTTGGCCTCGAACTCGGCCACCATCGCCTTCGGCGCGGTCAGGCACCAGGCCTCGGCCACCAGCTCGAACAGCTCGTCAGAGTCGATCTTGTCGAGGTGCACCACCACCCAGCCGAACCGCCCGGCCGTGAACTGCACCTCGAACACCTCGGGCCGCTCGGCCACCAGCGCGATCTGCTCCTCGATCGTGGCCTTGAGCCCAACGGTCTCGGTCGCCTCCCACAGGTAGCCGAAGCCCTTGTCGCGGACCTTGAGGCCGATCCACTCGCCGCCGTGGCTCATGCGGACCCCGGGCAGCTCGTCCAGCAGCTGGAGGAACTCATCGACGCTCACACCCATGCCCGCCTGTCTACCAAACCCGACCGACAGTTCCGACCGCGGCGCCGGAGCCCACTAACGTGAGAGCGATGGCCGACACACGTACCAAACTGCTCGATGCCGCGCTGGAGACGCTCAAGGAGCACGGCATCGCCGGCGTCTCCGCCCGTACGATCGCCGCGGCGGCGGGCGTCAACCAGGCCCTCGTCTTCTACCACTTCGGCAGTGTCGACCAGCTCCTCGCGGCCGCCGTCGAGCACGGCTCCCAGCAGCGCATCGCCCTCTACCGCGCCCGCTTCGCCGCCGTCACCACCCTCCGCGAGCTCCTCGACCTCGGCCGCGCACTGCACGCGGAGGAACGGGCGGAAGGCACCGTCGCCGCCCTCGCCCAGGTCCTCGCGGGCGGCCAGACCGACCCCAAACTCGCACCGGCCACCACCACCGGCCTCAACCTGTGGATCGAGGAGGTCGAGCAGGCCCTCGGGAGGGTGCTGGCCAAGTCGCCGCTGGCGGAGTTCGTGGACGTGGCGGGCCTGGCCAAGGCCACGGCGGCGGCGTTCGTGGGCCTGGAGCTCTACGAGGGAGTGGACCCGGACGGCGCGAACCAGGCGTTCGACGCCCTGGAGAGCCTGGCGGGCCTGGTGACGGCCCTGGAGGACATGGGCCCCCTCGTACGCCGCGCCGCCCGGGCCAAGCTCCGCCGTCACTCGTAGTAGCGCACCTCCAGCACGTTGCCGTCGGGGTCGGGGAAGAACATCGTCTCGGGGGCGATGCCCTGCGCGCCGAAGGAGTTGACGCCGGAGCCCGTGATCTCGACCCCGTGCCGCTTCAGCCTGACCTGCAGCTCGTCGAAATCCTCCTTTCCGACGGCCAGGCAGAAGTGATTGATCGGATGCCCGGCGCTGCCCTTGACCCCGGTGCCCTCGTCCACTCCCATGGAGGCGTCATACGCCATCAGGTCGAGGATGGTCTCGGCCGAGATCCGTACACTCGGAAACGCCGTCTTTCCCTCGCGAAACGCCTCGGCCCGCACCCCCGGCAGGCCGATAACCTGCTCGTAGAAATGCAGGGAATCGAGCTGGTCGGAGACCCAGCAGACGAGATGGTCCAGCCGCACGTCCATGCATACCTCCGCTTCTGCCGCCCGAATCCGCCTGTCCACCTGCGGTTCCATGGTTGGACGGTGATTCAGCGGCCGACACCGGCCTGCGCCGTACTCATTTCATAATGAAAGATCCGGATGACAGCGAAGTAAACACGGCAGGTCCGGCGGCGACCGCACCGCGCCGGCTGATCGCCAAGGGCCGGTGATCAAGCCTCGACTATCCTCACGTCGGGGAGCTGGTTCCGCTGGAGGTCGCCGGTGAGTTCTGAAGGTCTTACGCGGGCCAGGTTCCGCCTTCTCGGCCCGGTGGAGCTCCAGACCGAGACCGGACACGTCGTCCTGACCGGCAAGCAGGGGGCGTTGCTGACGATCCTGCTGCTGAGCGCCAACCGCGTGGTGTCCGTCCAGCGGCTGGCGGAGTCGCTGTGGGGCGAGCCGCTGCCGAATTCCCCTTCCTCCCGCGTCAGGATGCTGATCTCCGACCTCAGGAAGACGTGCGCCGCCGCGGGGGACGAGCTGATCCGTACGCAGCGGCCCGGGTACGTCGTGCGGCTGGCACCCGACCAGCTCGATCTGGCCAGGTTCCTCGACGGTGTGGCGCGGGCCCGCAAGGCGGCGACCGCAGGTGACCCGGAGACCGCGGTGACCCGCTACGACGAGGCGCTGGGCCTCTGGCACGGTGCGCCGCTGGTGGGGATCGACGGCTCGTTCGTCCCGGCAGAAGTGGCCAGGCTCGAGGAGCTGCGGCTGGAAGCGGTGGAGGAGCGGGGCTCGGCCATGCTCACGACGGGCCGGCACGCCGAGGCCGTCACCGAGCTCACCGCGGTCGTCGCGGACCATCCCCTGCGCGAGTCGGCGCACGGCCAGCTCATGCTCGCGCTGCACCGCAGCGGCCGGCGCGCCGACGCCCTGGCGATCTACCGGAGCCTGCGCGAACGGATCAGCGAGGAGCTGGGGCTGGAGCCCGAACGCGAGCTGCAACAGCTCCACCAGCGGATCCTCACCTCCGACAGCACGCCGGAACCCCGGCCACGTCCGGTGCTCTCGCCGATCCCCCGGCAGTTGCCCGCTCCGCCACCGCACTTCGTCGGCCGCGAACGCGAACGCGCCGAGCTGGACCGCCTCGCCCGCGACCGGACCAGGAACAGCGTGGCCATCGCCGCCATCGGCGCCACCGGGGGAATGGGGAAGACTTCGCTGGCCCTGCACTGGGCGCACGACAACAGCGGCCTCTTCCCCGACGGCCAGCTCTACGTCAACCTCCACGGGTTCGACCCGGGCAGCGACCCCCTGCCGGCCCATGTGGCGCTGCGCCATTTCCTCGGCTCTCTCGGTGTCCCGGCGGCGGCCATCCCGGCCGGGGAGGAGGCCCAGGCCGGGCTCTACCGGTCGCTGGTCGCCGACCGCCGCCTGCTCGTCGTCCTCGACAACGCCCGCGACGTGGCACAGGTCGAACCGCTGCTGCCCGGCAGTCCCGGCTGCGTCGTCGTGGTCACCAGCCGCAACCGCCTCCCGGGCCTGAACGCCACCCGCGGCGCGAGCCTGATCGGGCTGGACGCCCTCACGCCCGCCGAGACGCGCCGCCTGCTCGGCCACCACCTGGGCGAATCGAGGATCGGCGCGGATCCCGACAGCGCGGCCGCCCTCGTGGAGCACAGCGGCGGCCTCCCCCTCGCGATCAGCGTGCTCTCCGCGCGCGCGGCCATGCACCCCGGCTTCCCCCTGTCGGTCCTCGCCGAGGAGCTGAGCAGCCCGGCCACCCGCCTCGACGCCCTGCAGACCGGCGATCTGAACGCGGACCTGCGGGCCGCGTTCACGTCCTCGTACGAGGCCCTCCACCCCGGCACCGCCCGGCTGTTCGCGCTGCTGGGACTGGCGCCGTGGCCGGACATCAGCCTGCGGTCGGCCGCCGCGCTCGCCGGCCTGCCCGCCTCCCGCACCAGGGTGTCGCTGCGGCGCCTCGAAGCCGCCAACCTGATCCAGCAGCACCGTCCCGGGCGGTATCGCACGCATGACCTGGTCCGCCTCTACTCCGCCGAACGCGCGCAGTCCGATCTGCCCGATCACGAGCGGGCGCAGGCGCTGACCCGCCTGGTCGACGCCTACGTGGTCACCGCGTGCGCCGGCGACCGGCTGCTGAACCCCAACCGTCCCTTCGCCGCGCGGATCTCCGGCGAGGCCGTGCGGGAGGAGTTCGAGGACGCCGCGTCGGCCTGGGCGTGGTTCGAGGACGAGCAGTCCAGCCTCATCGCCGTTCAGCGGCACGCCGAGAGGCTGGGCCTGGACGCGGCCGTCTGGCGGCTGGCCTGGGCGATGGACACGTACCACAAGCGGTGCCAGCACGAGCTGCGCACCCGGTCCTGGGAGACGGCCCTGGCCGCCGCCGAGCGGCTGGGCCGGCCGGGCCCCCGGGCCTTCTCCCATTGGTATCTCGGGTACGCCTACGCGCAGAACTCCCGGGCCGACGACGGCCTGGAGCACCTGCTGCTCGCGTTCGAGCTGTTCGAGCAGGAGGAGGACCTCGCCGGACAGGCGCACACCAGCCACACCCTCGGGTTCGCCTGGCTGGAGCGGGGCGCACCCGAGCACGCGCTCCCGCACGTCGAGAACGCCCTGCGCCTCCAGCGCGAACTCCGCGACCCCCTCTGGGAGGCCAACGCGCTCAGCGCCGCCGGCTGGTGCCACGCCAAGCTCGGCCACTACCCGCAGGCGCGGTCGTACTGCGAGCAGGCTCTGGAGCTGTTCCAGAAGCACGAGGACCTGAACGGCGAATCCGCCACCCTCGACAGCCTCGGCTACATCGCCCACTGGGCCGGACAACATGATCAGGCGCTCGACCACTACGGCCGATGCCTCGAACTGCGCGAGCAACTCGGCAACGCCTACCAGCGCGCCGACACCCTCGTCCGCATCGGCGACGTCCACCACGAAACGGGCCGGCCCGCCGCCGCCCGCGACGCCTGGCAGCGAGCGTTCGATCTCTACCACAAGCAGCACCGCGCGGTCGAAGCCGGGAACGTCCAGGAGAAGATCAGGCGCCTTGCCGCACCGCCTTCCGCTCCAGCCGGACCCTCAGGTCACGCGGCACCAGCAGACCGCTGAAGTCGGGCACCATCGCCGTCTCCTGCGTCCGCGCCAGGTTCATGCCGCTGACCAGCCAGGCCGTCGCCAACGTCAGCTGCATCATGCCGAGCTGGGTCCCCACGCACACCCTCGGCCCGGCGCCGAACGGCAGATAGGTGTGCCTGACGGGCGCGGCACGAGGCTCCAGCCACCGTTCCGGCACCAGCCGGTCGGGGTCGGACCACCAGCGCGGATCGCGATGCAGCCGATACAGGCTGAACAGCACCTGATCCCCCGTCTTGAGACGCCACCCGTCGAGCTCGGTCCCGTGACGTACGGTCCTGCCGATCAGCCAGGTCGGCGGCCACAGCCTGAGCACCTCCTTGACGAACGCCTCGGTGTACGGCAGGTCCCCCATGACGGGGACCTCGCCGGCCGACGCGGCCTCGGCCTCCAGCCTGGCCAGCACGTCGGGCCGCGTGCTGAGCTCGTACACGATCCAGGTGAGCGCGGCGGCCGGGACGCCCAGCGCGGCCAGCATGATCCCGCGCAGGAACCGCTCGATCTGCAGGTCGGACAGCTGCTGATCCCCCGGGGCGAGCAGCACGCCGAGGAGATCCTGGACGGTGGGGTCGCCGGCATGACGGCGGCGGCGCACGATGTCGGTCATGAGCGCCAGGAGCCGCTTGCGGGAGCGGGCGAAGCGCCGCACCTTGCGCGACGGCCACCACGGCGGGAGCTGCAGCGAGTCACGCGACAGGGGGTCGATGGCCGCGACGTTCTCGGCCAGTGTCTCCGGCACGCCTTCCGCGTCCGCGCTCAGGCAGAAGTCGGCGGTCGCCCGGCCGAAGAAGTCGGCCATCGTGGCGAGCACGTCGATGTCCCCGTCACCGACGGTCTTGAGGAAGATCTCCCGCAAGCGTTCGGCGTGCGCCTGCGCGACCCTCCGGTGCAGCCCCTGCCAGCCGGCGCGGCGGGTCGTCGTCCACAGCTCGGCGTCGGCCGCCATCCGCTCGGTGTCCGTGTTTCCCGCCAGCGGCGAATTCTCGGCAAGGAAGTCTCGGTTGGTCCTGGTGAGCAACGCATGCACCTGATCCGGTGAGGACACCACGATGGTGCGGGCGTCGAACGAGAAGACGTCCCCGTATTCACGGTGACACCGTTCCAGGAAACCGTTCCTGTCCCGGTCGTACTCCTCGGTGTTGCCGAACAGCCAGTGCCCTCGGGGCCCGGGGGGCCGCTCCGAACCAGGTGCGTGCGTCACTCGTCGGGCCCCTCTTAGTTGAAGAAGTTCCAGTAGGTGTACATGCCTCCCATGCGGACCCGGCCCACGAGGCGGACGGCTGCGTGTCGGATGTGCTTCATGCGTAACCTCCGTAGCGCGACTGTCGTCACTGACCACGATCGATCACGGGGCGCATGATCTCCGCATGAAACCCGCCTGCCCGTCGCCGTCACCATGGGTAATGGTAGAGTTACGGTCAGCTATGGAAGTCGTCAGCGGATTGCCGCGTCACGTGGCTTGCGTGATGGACGGAAACGGGCGGTGGGCCGCGCAGCGATCGCTGCCGCGCACCGCGGGCCACGAGGCGGCGGAGGCCGCCGTCATGGACATCATCGAGGAGGCGCGTTCGGCCGGCATCAGGTGGTTGAGCCTGTACGCCTTCTCCACCGAAAACTGGCGGAGGCCGGCGGGCGAGGTCGACATCCTGATGAGGCTCGTGCGCCGGGCCGTCCGCAAGCACGCGCCGGCGTTGCACGCGCGGGGCGTCCGGTGCAGGTTCCTGGGCATGTCCGATCCGCGGATCCCACCGGCCCTGGTCCGGGACATCACCGACCTGATGACGCTCACCAGCGACAACAGGCAGATGACGCTGACGGTCGCCTTCGATCACGGGGGGCGGCGCGACATCGTGGAGGCCGCCCGCTCGCTGATCCGCGCCGACGTGCCGGCCGAGCAGGTCACCGAGGCCACCTTCGCCCGGCATCTCCCCTACTCCGACACGCCGGACGTGGACCTGGTCATCCGCACCTCCGGAGAGCAACGCATCTCAAATTTCATGCTCTGGCAAGTGGCCTACGCCGAGTGGGTCTTCCCGCAGGTGCTGTGGCCGGACTTCCGCGCGACCCACCTCTGGGAATGCCTTGACGCCTACCGGTCGCGCCAGCGCCGGTTCGGCGATGTCCGCCAGTCGACCGCCGTCACGGGAGAGGAATCTCGATGAGCCAGAGCACCACCGACGCCTTCGGGCCGGACTCGATGCTGCGCCGCCTCGTCAACGACGCCCGGTGGGGCCTCGCGGTGACCCGCGCCACGGTTCTGGAGGCCGCGCATCCGCAGATCGGCGCCGCGTTGATCGAAAACTCGACGTTCGTGGCGCATCCGTGGCGGCGGCTGCGCAACACCTTGGTGAGCATGCAGCGCGTGCTCGACCCCGACCAGCACGTTCGCACCCGGGAGGCGGCCCGCCTCAACCGCCTGCACGCCCGCATGTCGGGCACCGACCCGCAAGGCCGCCCCTACGACGGAAAGGACGCCGAGGCCCGCGCCTGGGTGGTGGCGACCCTGTTCGAATCGACGGTGACGATGTACCGGCTGAGCGGCGAGTCGCTCGACGGACCCGCGCTCGAACGGCTCTACGCCGAGTTCCGTGCGTTCCTGGCCCTGATCGAGGGCGACAGCGACCGGCTCCCCGCGACGGTGCGGGAGTTCTGGTCCTACTACGACGACATGATCGACCACCGCCTGGAGAGCACCGAGGCCGTGCGCGTCATCCTCTACCGGCTCTTCGCCAACGTGCCCGCACCGCCCCTGCTGCGCGACCATCCCGCGGTGTGGGCCGCGGGCCGGACCGTGGCGGGCCCGGTAGCCGCCGCGATCACCATCGCGTCGCTGCCGGAGTCCTTCTGCCGGCGGGTCGCCCTGCCCGACCTCCCGGGGGCGCGGACGCTCATGTACGGGGCGTACCTCACCGCCGGAATCGCCACCCGCGTGCTCCCGGACGGCTGGGTGGACGTCAACTCGCTCGTGAGCCTGCTGGATCCCGGCCACGCCGCCGGTTCCGGACCATGGCAGACGGTACGCCGCAAGGCCGGCCAGGCCGCGGCCATGGTCAGGCTCATCACCCCGGCCCCCGACGACGTCAACCCGACCACCCGCTCGGCCGACCGGTTCTTCGCCGAGGTCCTGGACCAGACGGGCGACGGCTACCTCACCTGGCCTGACCTGGCGGCCATGGCAAGAGAGCTCGCCACCCGGCTCGACCTGGACGAACAGGACGAGGAGCGGCTCTACAACGCCTACGCCACCTGGTGGCGGGAGCTGCAGACCAATCTCGACACCGACGGCGACGGACGCGTCACCCGACAGGAATACGCCGCCTCGGCCGTCTCGCTGCCCGGCTCAGGGCTGATCAAGGTCGCCGACGTGCTGTTCGACGTCACCGACGGCGACGACGACCAGGCGATCGACGCGCAGGAGTTCCAGAACTTGTTCCGCACGGCCTTCCACCGCGATCTGGCCGGCGGAGCCGACGCCTACTCGCGCGGCGCTTTCGTCAGGCAGTTCCTGTCCTTCATGTCGGGGCAGCGGCACTCGGTCGCGTACGACTCCCTCCTGTCCTAGCTTCGATCACCGCCGGAACAGGACGTCGAGTTCGCTGAAGTCCAGCGAGCCGTCCAGCGCCGTGAGACCTCCCGTGGCGAGCAGTTCCGCGGCGGCTCTCCGGGTCGCGGCGTACGCGGCCTGGGCCAACCCGGTGCCCAGGCTGACCCTGCGTACCCCGGCCTGCGCGAGCTCGGTGACACTCGGTCCACCCGCGACGGCCATCGCGTTGACCGGCAGCGGCGATGCCGCGCAGAGGGTGTTCAGCGCGTCCAGGTCGAGCAGGCCAGGAACGAAGATGCCGTCGGCTCCCGCCTCCGCGTAGGCCTCCGTACGCTCCAGCACCTCGCCCAGCCGCCCGTCCGGCGCACCGATCCCGAACAGGAACACGTCGGTACGGGCGTTGACGAACAGTTCCGGCAGAGCCGCGGCGGCCGCGGCCTCCCTGGCGGCGCGCAGCCTGGCGCTCTGCTCGGCCACCTCGAACAGGGGACCGCCGACGGCCGTGGAGTCCTCCAGATTGACGCCCACCGCCCCGGCCTCGACCACCGCCCGCACGGTCGCGGCGACATCCGCCGGATCCGGCCCGTACCCTCCCTCCACATCGACCGTCACCGGCACGTCGACGGAGTCCACGATGCGCCGCGCGGCCTCCACCATCTCGCCCCGGCCGAGCCGCTGCCCGTCCCCCCGGCCCAGCGACCACGAGACGCCACCGCTGGTCGTGGCGATCGCCGTGGCGCCGGCCGCGGCGATGACGGCCGCGCTGGCGGCGTCCCAGGCGTTGGGCAGCACCAGCACGGGCTCGGCGCTCAGGGCGCGGAACAGCCGCGCCTTCCGCTGGGTCGCGGCATCGACGGAGGAGGAGATGTACATGACTGCCTTTCGCGTTGTCCTGCTTCCGGGATACTGCTGGGCAGAGGGTCGAGGATCCACTGATTAAGCTGAGACCGAATCATGGAGGCAGCATGAAGGCGCGGCTCGCCTTCTCGGTGAACGATCTGGCCGAGACCCGGTTCGCCGTCTCGCCCATGTGGGAAGTCGTCACCAGCGTCAGAGCGCTGGCCGCCGCGGTCGTGCCGCGCCCGCACCGCAACTGGGCCGACCAGGTACGTCCCCGGCTCGCGGCCGCGGGCCTCGATCGCGGCTGGCTGGCCGACATGATCCCGCCCAGCGGCCACCTCCCCGACTTCCTCAACCCGGCGCCGACGACCCCCTCTCCCGGCCTTGCCGACGAGCTGGCCGCCATCGAGGCCACCCACCCCGAGCAGGTACGGCAGGACGTCGATCGCCTGGCCGCCGAGCGCGACGGCGCTCTGTCCTCCCGGCTGCGGAGCCTCCACCGCAGCCCGCAGAGCTGCCTGCCCCGGATCGTGGCGGAGATCGAGGTCTACTGGGGGCTGGCGATAGCGCCCTACTGGGCCAGGATCCGCTCGGTCCTGGAGGCGGACATCTTCCACCGGGGGCGCCAGGTGGCCGAGCAGGGTACGGCCCAGGCGCTGGACGAGCTGCACCACACGGTGCGCTGGGCCGGCGGCAGCCTCCACCTGGTAGAGCGGCACTGCCCCATCACCAGGATCGACACCGGAGCCGGGCTGCTCCTGGTGCCGTCGGTCTTCGCCTGGCCACGGGTGCTGACCCGCTCCGTCGCGTCCGAACCACCGCAGCTGGCCTACCCGGCGCGCGGGATCGGCCTGTTGTGGGAGCGCCGGACACATGCGCACATGGACGCCCTCGCCGCCGTGATCGGCCGGTCCCGGGCGTTGATCCTGGCCGAACTGGACACCCCCGCCTCGACCACCGAACTCGCCCAGCGGTCGGGCCTGTCCGCGGCGGGCGTCTCCCAGCACCTCACCGCCCTGCGGGCCGCCGGCCTGACCAGCACCCACCGAGCGGGCCGTTCGGTCCTCTACGCCCGCACCGGCCTCGCCGACGCCCTGCTCACCGCGCAGGCGTGAAACCCCGCGCTCCCGCGTCAGCGCTGTGTGGTGCGGAGGTGGATGCGTTCGCCCTGCTTTCCGAAACAGGGACCATCGGTGATCATCTCCGCAGCACTCTGGTGTCGGAAGCATGATCCCCCACGGACCTCGCGGCCTATTGAGGCTCGGACCGGTAACCAAGAGCGGCAACGACCGCATGCTGCCTGCGCAGATACCGCCGGCCCAGGACCCCGTACCAGATCATGACGGGCAGGTGGAGCGCATACCCGAGCTGTTCCAGCACCCCCGTAGGGCCGTCGGTCCCGGTCGTCCACGGAAGCACGACCGCGGCCAGGCCGCTGAGTGCGGCGATCAGGCCGGTGACACGAAGCCCGGCGGGCATCGGGATGCCCACCGCGCCGGCGGCGGTGGCGGCGACCCACAGCAGCCCGGCCAGATTGACCGCCCATTTGGCGGTGAGCAGGACGGCCAAGGCCACTGTGGCGGCCGCCGGGGCGGTCGGGCGGGCGGCCAGCTGGGTCAGTGCCAGGTTTCCGGCGTCATGAAGCAGGCCGGCCAGCCCGGCGGCGGCCAGCAGGCCACCGGCGAGCGTCACCAGATACGGTCTTGACGTCTCGGCCGGGCGAGCGGCCATCACCAGCCCGGCCGCGGTCAGTGCCAGCCAGCCCAGCACGTCGAAGGCCAGCTCGGTCAAGTGCAGCCCGGCCTGCTCGCGTACCGCGTCCAGCGCGGCGCCGGGATCGGACGGATTCAGGGTCAACCCCGATGGCACCACGATGGCCGTTCCGGCGATCATGGCTATCAGCGAGGTCAACAGCAGCACACCGGTGAGCCGGCGCCGAGGGTTCGGATCGGTCATGGATCGTGACGGTAGAACCCTGACGCTGGGACAAAGTCAACATGCCAGGAGAGGGGGACGCCATGTGGCGGATCGGGCAACTGGCGCGCATGGCCGGCGTATCCGAACGGACCCTGCGCCACTACGACAAGATCGGGCTGCTGCCTCCCGCCGCGGTCGACCGTGCCACCGGCTACCGCTGGTACGGCGTGACCGAGCTGTCCCGGCTCGAACGCATCCGCGGACTGCAGCGCCTCGGCCTGCCGCTGCGCCAGATCGCCGATCTGCTGGACGCTCCCGAGGCACAGGTGCGGCAGGCGCTCACCGAGATCGTGGCGAACATCAGGCGTGACATCGCCACGCTGGCCGCGACCGCGGCTCACGCCGAGGACCACCTCGCCGTGCCGATGTCGATCCTGCCTCAGCAGACCGCGGTGGACTCGCGCCGACTCCGCGTCCGCCGCATGCGCCTCGACCATCCCGCCGAACTGGCCGCCGTCTGCCCGGCGCCACCGGCGGCCCTGCTGACCTGGCTTCGCGGGCGGCCGACGGGCGGGTTCGCCGCCGCGGTGACCACCGACGGCGCCGGCGAGCAGCTCTTCCTGCCTGCCCGCACCGTCGTACGAGCCGTCGTTCCGCCCTCGGCAGGGGTGGTCCGCGCCGGGCAGGACCTCTTCGGCTGGCTGCACCGCCACCGCCGGGAGGTCACCGGTCCCACCGTGGAGGAGCACCTCATCGACGCCGACGGCGCTCACGCCATCGTCCTTGAGGTAACCGTGAACCCACGGCGGTGCACCCGCGCCGCTTGACTGTTCCCCGCTCATCCGGCGACCGCCGTGGTCGGCACCGCGCCGCTCTCCCTGGGCGGCGGCGGGACCGGGTCCTCGTGGTAGCCCGCGCGCAGCTCCCGCAACCGGTCGTGGACCGCCGCCTCGGCCACCGCGTCGAGGCCGGAGCCGGGCTCGTCCAAGATCATCAGGTCGCGGCCCTGACGCAGCTGTACCTGTCAGAGGACGTCAGGTACGGCTGGCAGCATGGGCCGCACATTTCGCGAAAAGGAGTCGGCTGGATGAGCGGCATCGAGAAGACCCTGGTAGAACTCGAGCAGCGGATGCTGGACGCGGACGCTGCCTATGACGAGATATTTTTCGAGGAGTACTGCGCCGACGACTTCGTAGCCATGGGACATTATGGAATCGTGTCCAGGCAGCAGGTTCTCGACATGTACGTCAAGGGGAGCGGCAATCCGGAACGGTACAACCGAGCGCACGATGTCGTGGTCAAGCCGCTCGGCGACGCGGGAGCCGTGGTGGCCTACAAACTGACGAGCACCATCGGCGATGAGACGTCGTCATGGCATGCGTCGACGGTCTACCGCCGTACCTCCGAGGGCTGGCGCGTCGTCCTCCTCCACCAGACACCCATGTAGGGTGCGGCACGCAGTGTTAGACGGGGACCACCTGCACTGCTTTCCCGCACAGTTTGCTCATGTCGTCCGCGTCAGACGTCAGAACGACGGCAGGGCGTACCGAGCGCAGTGCGGTGGCCGTGACCACAGCGTCTGTGGCGTACTTGTGACCGTACAGGCGGGCATCCCGGAGAAGCCCGATCGCTCGCGACGAGATGTCCTCGGTCACCGGCTCGATCTTCAGGCGATCGCTTTTGACACGGACGCCTTGCGCCTCAACCGGTGTCATGGCGGGCCCCGACTCGCTCTCGGACGGCGCGAATGTTGCCCGCTCCAAGAGACACTGCCGCGCCGCAGGCAAGGCAGATATTTTAAGTACCTTTACTAATAATTTCACGCGTGTGATACTCGCCTCCCAGCAACCCTCACGGAAGAGGATCACATGCGCCGACGAATGATCACCGTCATCATCGTTGCCTTGTGCGCGGTCCCCGCCCTGGCTCCGGCAGGCTCGGCGACCGCCGCCGAAGTGTTCTTCCAGGACACCGGAACTCTGACCGGCTGGAGCAACTACCCACAAGAGCCCCAAAAGCAAGGCGTGATCCGTACGGTCAGCAGCCCCGTGTACAAGGGGACCACCGCCATCGAGGCGCAGCAGACGTACGTCGACGAGGGCGGCGGGTACCACTCCGAGACCGTCCAGAGCCGGACCCAGGCCGTGGGCCAGGACCGCTACTACGGACAGGCCATCTACCTGCCGCCGAACTGGCAGTTCCACAACCAGAACGTCACCTTCCAGCAGTGGTCGCCAGAGGACCCGGAAGGGCCCTGGGAGCTGATGTTCGTCCAGAACGACGAACTCCGGATCGGCGGCTCGGGCGGCTTCGCGGCCACACTCGACAAGATCACAAACCTTCGTGGCACGTGGATCAGGATCGTCACCCGCCTGAAGTTCCACAGCACCGCGGGTGCCTTCGAGGTCTGGGTCAACGGGCGGAAGGTGTGGAGCAGGACCGGGGTCGCGGTGTTGCCCAAGACATCGCAGACGATCCGCTGGTCGTCAGGCATCTACTGCACCGCTTGGCGGAACGGGACGCCCGCCGGCCCGCGCGTACTGTCGATCTATCACGACCACGCCAGGATCGCCTCCTCCTACTCCTCGGCAGAGCCCGCCAACTGGTGACACAGCCCCGGGGGCCGGGAGCTGAGCGCGACCGACCCCCGGCGTCAGCTATGTCGCAACCCAGACCTCCGATCAATATGCAGCACCATCCGACGCATATTTCAGGACATATCCCGAGCCTGCATGCTAAACCTGCCCTTCTAGCAGGGCATACGTGATGAGTCTTGATGGATTTTGTAGGTTTCTTATCTATTAATCGCCTCTTGACGATGAGAAACACCCAATGTTAACTGCGCGTGACATGCCACTTCCTAACCCCCCAAAGGTGAGCATGGTGAAGAGGTTGTTACGCTCCCTCCCCCTGGCGGCGCTCCTCAGCGCGTTGCTGTCCGGGACGCCCGCGCCGGCCTCGCCGACCGACGCCGCGTTCGACCAGTCCACGGGAACGCTCGACGTCGACTACCCGGGCTACCTGTCCAAGCACGACATCGTCTACAACAGGCCCAACACCAACCCGCTGTACGGCATGACCGTGGGCAACGGCCGTACCGGAGCGATGGTCTGGAGTCAGAACGGACTGACCATGCAGACCTCGGGCGTGGACCTGTCCCAGCAGTCCGCGTTCGCGGCTGGGCTGGTCAACCTGGCCACCAGCCCGGGCATGGACACCGGATACACCACCTTCCAGCAACGGCTGTCCCTGTACGACGGCACCCTCACCACCAAGTACGACTCGAACCGCACCGTCACCGTCATGGGGTCGCCGAACTCCGAGGTGATGGGAATCCACGTGGACGACAGCCGCACCGGTGTCTCCAACGTGGCCCTGAACCTGAGCATGTGGGACACGGCGAACCTCCCGAACAGCGGCGACGTGCCCGACCTGAACACCTGGAAGACCGTCTCCACCTTCGCCGACGCGAACGCGGCCGGCCTGAGCCGGGGGCAGACCGACGCCAACGGGTTCGGCTACACGCTGGCCGCCACGGTCGAGGGCGCGAGCTACTCCACCCAGGTCGTCGACTCCCGCACGGTACGGCTCACCATCACGCCCACCTCCAGCTACACCATCTGGTTCACCGCGGCCGGCCGGCTCAACGCCCCCAACCGCGACTCGGTGGCGCAGGCCCGCAACCAGCTCGCCGCCGTGAAGTCCACCGGGTACGCGACCACGGTCACCAACTACCGCAACTGGTGGCATTCCTTCTGGGCCAAGTCGTTCGTCCAGTATTCCGGTCTGTCCGGCGACGCGGACTACCTGGAGAACGTCTATTACCTGTCCACGTACATGATCGCCGCGGCCGGCCACGGCAGCTACCCGGCCCACTTCATCAACGGCGTCTTCAGGGCGACCCAGGACAACACGAAGTGGAGCAACGCGTACTGGTACTGGAACCAACGCGACGTCTACCTGTCCTTCCTCGCCTCCAACCATCCCGACCTCATCGACAGGCACAACAACCTGTACGCCAGGAACTACAACGCCCTGAAGTCGTACACCCAGACGCGGTACAACGTGGACGGCCTGTGGGTGCCGGAGACCATGGGCTGGGACGGCAACGCGCGCGGCACGATCAACAGCGACTACACCAAGAACATCCTGTCGACCGGCTACGAGGCCGCCTACAGCATGTACCTGCGGTACCGGTACACCAACGACGCGAACTACCTGCGCGACGTGGCCTACCCGTTCATGCGCGAGACGGCGAAGTTCTACTCGGCCATGCTCTCCCACGACACGGCCACGAACACGTACTACATGGCCAGCTCCAACTCGCACGAGACGTACTGGAACGTCCGCAACGCGATCACCGACCTGGCCGCCGTGCGCAGCATCTTCCCCCTGACGATCCAGGTCAGCGAGCAACTCGGGGTGGACGCGGGGCTGCGGTCCACGTGGCAGAACGTGCTGGACCACCTGGTGCCCTACGTGGTCTCGAACGGCGCCTACCAACCGCACCAACCGCCGATCTCGCAGACCAGGAACAACGAGAACGTCTCCGCCGAGCTGATCTGGCCGTACGACGTGACCGGGATCGGCTTCCCCGACCACCAGACCGCGGTCAACACCTGGAACCAGCGGCCCTTCCCCTACGGCAACGTGTGGTCCAACGACGCCGTGCAGGCCGCCCGGCTGGGCCTCGGCGACCAGGCGTACAACGGCATGAAGACCATGCTGCAGAAGTACCAGAACTATCCGAACGGCATGACGAACAACACCAACGGCGTCTTCGAGTACCTCGGCGTGCACCTCACGGCCCTCAACGAGTCGCTCATGCAGAGCTACAACGGCAGGATCCGGGTGTTCCCCGCCGTTCCGGCCGACTCCTCGTTCGCCGGCAAGTTCACCCTGCTGGCCAAGGACGGCTTCCTGGTCAGCTCCGAGCGGGAGGCCGGCGAGATCAAGTACGTCGGCATGAAGAGCATGTACGGCAAGCAGGCCACCGTGGTCAACCCGTGGGGCACCCAGCAGGTCCGCGTCCGCCGTACCTCCGACAACGCGACCATCACGACGAGCTCGAGCGCGGAGATCGGCTTCGCCACCGCCGCCGGGTCCGTCTACGTGGTGGAGCGCACTGCCAAGCCGCTCAGCTCGTACGCCACCACCCGGCTCACCGGCGCCGCCAACCAGGGCGTGAAGTCCCTGAGCGGCACCGCCTCCACCCTGGGCCTCCCGACCGGGTCAGCGCCGTCCGGCACGATCAGCCTGCGCTCGCGCGCCAACAACATGTACGTGAGCGCGGAGAACGCCGGAGCCCAGCCCCTGATCGCCAACCGCACGACCGTCGGCGGCTGGGAACAGTTCGACCGCACGGACCTCGGCAACGGCAACATCGCCCTCAAGGCCAGGGCCAACGGCAAATACGTCACCGCCGAAAGCGCCGGAGCGCAACCGCTCATCGCCAACCGGGACGCCATCGGCCCCTGGGAGACCTTCCAGCAGATCACCAACCCCGACGGCACGATCAGCCTCAAATCCCAGGCCAACGGCAAATACGTGTGCGCCGACAACGCCGGATCCTCAGCGCTCGTCGCCAACCGCGACGCCATCGGCCCTTGGGAATCCTTCGACCTGATCACCCCACTCGTTCGCTGAAACAGGTCGAACCAGGCGTGCGCCGGCCGTCATGTGACACTCCGCGGCGAACTCCACGAACGCCGGCTGGTGGGCCAGGCCCACCAGCTACCGGACGTCAGCCCGCTCCCGGCACGGGTGGCGGCTCACCATCTGGATCGATCCACGGTGAAGAGCCTGGGAACCGAGGGTTACACGATCTTGACGGACAGCTCACAGGCATGCATAACATGTATGTAGGCGGCGAGGACAGCGGCGTTTCCTTCGCCCGTCGTGGTCCGCCCGTAGCGCCGGAAGGACACGTACATGCAGGAACCACTCAGCTCCGAACCCTGGAGGCAGTGGCACAGCGGACTTGAGCTGGACCGGTCATGGCCGTCGCCTGCGAGCGGGATAGAGGTCAACAGAGCGGAGCTCAAGAAGCGCTCGGCGCGAATCGTCACGGACGACCTCAGCTCGCAGCCACCCATCAGCGACGAAATGTATTCGCCGTTGTCCGGGGAGTCCACGCCGAGCGCGGCCTTCGGGCACTACGTCTCGGAGGTCGTCTGGGGCGCCTACAGCGGCCAATCCGTCGCGAAAATCGATCTGGATGGCGCCTGGGCATCCGCGGACAGGATGCAGGAGGCGCTCGATCGGAAGTTCGAAAACCTCCGGGATCAGTTGGAGACTTTCTTCCGCTCTTACGCCGGCTTCGGCCAGCTCGTGTACGCCGCCGCCCTGAACTACGACGCGGCCGAGGGAATGTTCAACCGCCAAATAGGCAAGCTGCGGAACATCGTCAACGGGCAGCAGGATCCGGGCCGTTCCCGGTCTCCCTCTGATATCGAGCGGTGGCGCGAGGAGGACGTCTCGACCAACAACGCGGCCGGCGTCAGGAAATTCTTCGAGCGGAGCCGTCCGCGGATTCTCCTGGACCTCGGCGTGGTGTGCCAGAACTCCGCCGATTGGATGGCCGATCTGGCGGCCACCATCGAGGGACACTCGGAGGCGCTGGCCAAGGTATGGGGCAGCCAGGCGGCGGAGCTGTGCCAGCAGGCGCTCAGGAAGCTGCACGGCACCGCGAAGACGCTCGCCTACGACGCGGGCCGGACGGGCGACGTGCTCCTCTCGTTCGGCGAACTCTACTGGCGGTACAAGGAGAACTGCGCCAACGCCGTCGGCGGCTTCGAGGTCGACGACCTGTGGGAGTGGGCCGGCGGTGAGGACAGCGAGGACGACGAGCGCGCCCGCCAGTACCTGCGCGAGTTCAACCAGCAGATGGGCTTCTGGTACAACATGATCCCCGCGGACGCCGAGATGCTGCTGCCCCAGATCGAGTACGTCGAAGCCCTCGACCCCAAGGAGTCGGGGACCGAGATCCTCAAGAGGCAGCTGCGGGAACCCTATCCGTACGTCGGGTAGTGAGGCTTCACAGTCGCTCCATGCAGAGTTGAGGCGCGCTCACGCCCGGCTCATGTCGTACGCGGCGGCCATGTCACCGGCAAGCTCCACACACCCCCGAAGGACATCACCGCGCGGGCGAGCCTCGCCATCCCACCCACCAGGGGGACCCGTACCAGCGGTCTTCCCGCTCACCGTCGGCGTCGGGCAGCGCACCCTCAATGGCCTGCCAGTCTGATCATGCCTCGCCGGACGTCAACCCGACCGGGCAGGAGACCCCGGTGCCCCCGATGCCGCAGTAGCCGTTCGGGTTCTTGAACAGGTACTGCTGGTGGTAGCACTCCTCTTCAGGCACCAACTCGCCCACGCCGGCAACCGCCTCCGGCTGACTGTTCGGGAAATCCCAGCTTTCCGCCTTCAACGGAGTTAGGATTTTTCCCGAACACCGAGGGAGTGGAGAACACCAATGGAGGCCAGGCCACAGCCTCAGACCGAGGTTGAAGTCTTGCGAGCCGGGATGGCTGTGCTGGGTGAACGGCTGCCGGCCGGGTGGGACATCCAACCGCTGAGCCGCGGACTGCCCGATGCTCGCTTCGACGCTCTCTGGAAGGTGACAGCACCGGACGGAACCTCGGTCGTGCTGGTCGTGGAAGCCAAGCGCGTGGTGGAGAGACGTGACACCGCTACGCTGCTCCAGCAGTTGAATGCCGCAGCGGAGGAGCATCCAGGCAGCCGAGGGGTTGTCGTCTCCCGATACCTGTCGCCACCGGTGCGTAAGCGGCTCTCGGAGGCCGGCCTGTCCTACATAGACGCGACAGGGAACATCACCCTGAACGTCTCTCAGCCCGGTCTATACGTTGCAGATCGAGGGGCCGACCATGATCCGTGGCGCGGTCCTGGAAGACCGCGCGGAACGTTGAAGGGCGCTCCCGCGGCGAAGATCGTGCGAGCGCTGTTGGACCACGAAAGATCGTGGGCGATCCGTGAGCTGATCGACGTCGCTGACGTATCTACTGGGTCGACCTACCGGGTGATCGAGTTTCTCGAGAGCGAGAACTTGGCAACGCGGACCAGCTCGGGTGCAGTCGTAGTTCCCAACTGGATCGCACTGCTGAGGCGTTGGAGCGAGGACTACGGGTTCGTACGAAGCAGCCGCGTCACACGGTGGATAGCACCGAGAGGCCTACCTAACCTTATGCGGCGGGCGGCTGATAATCCCACCCAGTACGCCATAACCGGGACCTTGGCCGCAGCCAACTGGGCCCCTTATGCTCCAGCCCGCTCCGCCATGATCTACACGACGGACGCTGAGCACACCGCCCAACTCTGGGATCTTCGCCCTGCTGACGCCGGAGCGAATGTGATGTTGGCCGAGCCGGAAAGCGACGTCGTCTTCATCCGTACCCTTACCGACGCTTCCGGTCTCACGATCGCAGCACCACCCCAAGTCGCCGTCGATTTGATGACAGGCCCTGGACGCAGCCCCTCTGAAGCCGAAGAACTCATTGAATGGATGGCGCGACATGAATCTTCCTGGCGTAAGTAGTAGTGACATCCTCGTCCGATCCCGGTCCGCGCTTCTCGATGCATTGGCCGCGTTGGATGCCCATCGCGACGCTGTGATCGTGATCGGAGCACAGGCCGTCTACCTGCGCACCGCAGAAAGTCCTGTCGCACTCGCCGAGACGACGAAGGACAGCGATCTCGCACTCGACCCGAGGGTCCTGGAGGACGATCCGCTTCTGGAGCAATCTATGGGCCGCGCGGGGTTCTACCGTGACCCCATTGGCGGACAACCCGGAGCGTGGCTGAATCCCGCGGGCATTCCCGTCGATCTGATGGTGCCCGAGGCTCTTGCAGGAGCAGGTACGAGGACCACGCGGGGAGCCCGTATCCCACCACATGATCGCCGTGCCACCCGGCGCGCTCGAGGTCTCGAAGCCGCTGTCATCGACAACACGGTCATGGACGTCACCGCGCTTGACCCGGCCGACGCCCGCGTATATCGAGTCAGAGTCGCCGGGCCCGCGGCCTTGCTGGTGGCCAAGCTCCACAAGATTGCCGAACGAGTTTCGGTCCCCCACCGGCTGAATGACAAGGACGCACACGACACGTACCGCATCCTTATCGACGCCGACACCGCTGAACTGGCCACCATGTTCAGACTCCTGGTTCGTGACCCCATCAGCAGCGAGATCACCGAGCAGGCAGTCGAACATCTGGCGACACTGTTCGCGGCAGGACCGGACGCGCTCGGCTCAACAATGGCCGGACGCGCGGAAGAGGGAATTGGCGAGCCCGAGACGGTTGCTTTGGCAACGTCTCTGCTGGCCGCAGACCTCGTGCAGGCCTTGGACCGCACCTGAGCCCTCCGACAACTTCACAGAGGGCTCGACCTCAACTTCGAGGCCTGGCCCTCTGCGCTGACGAGGTCAGATTCCCCCCTAAGGAACTGATCTACTCACCTGCCGACACGATGCCCACGGGGCAGGAGACCCCGGTGCCCCCGATCCCGCAGTAGCCGTTCGGGTTCTTGAACAAATACTGCTGGTGATACCCCTCCGCGTAGTGGAACGGACCCGCGGGGGCCAGCTCGGTGGTGATCTCGCCGTAGCCCGCCTGCTTCAGGACCCCCTGGTACGCGTCCCGCGACGCCTCCGCGGCCTTCTGCTGCTCCGGTGAGTGGTAGTAGATCGCCGACCGGTACTGCGTGCCCACGTCGTTGCCCTGGCGCATGCCCTGGGTCGGGTCGTGGGCCTCCCAGAAGACCTTCAAGAGCTCCTCGTACGACACCTTCGCCGGGTCGAAGGCCACCCTGACGGCCTCCGTGTGACCCGTGAGGCCGCTGCAGACCTCCTCGTACGTCGGGTTGGGCGTGTAGCCGCCCTGGTATCCGACCGCCGTCGTGACGACGCCGGGCGTCTGCCAGAACTTGCGCTCCGCGCCCCAGAAGCAGCCGAGGCCGAAGTCGGCGATCTCGAGGCCCTCGGGCGGGGTGAGGGGGGCGTCGAGGACCGCGTGGCGCGACGGGACCGTCATGGGGTCCGGGCGGCCGGGGAGGGCGTCCTCGGGTCGGACCATCGATGTCTTGTTGCCGCCGAACAGCCAGCCCATGGCACTACCTCCAGTAGGTCTCGTCCCAGAGTACATAGGCTCTAACGCTTTAGGAGCTCTACACATTTCCGTATAGTGAGAGGCATTTGTGTTTAAAGGTGGTAATGCCCGAAGATGGGCTTCATGCCTGACCTTCGGCGCGGTGTCTTGTTCGGGATCGCCGCCTACACGATGTGGGGGCTGTTCCCCCTCTACTGGCCGCTCCTCAAGGCTTCCGGAGCCGTTGAGATCCTCGCCCACCGGATGGTGTGGTCGCTGGTCGCCGTCGCGGCCGTGCTGGCGGTGCGCAGGCACTGGTCCTGGTTCCGCCCGCTGCTCAAGCAGCCCATGAAGCTGGGCCTGCTGGTGCTGGCGGCCGTGGTCGTGACCCTCAACTGGGGCACCTACATCTACGCCGTCAACAGCGGGCACGTCGTCGAGAGCGCCCTGGGCTACTTCATCAACCCGCTCGTCAACGTGCTGTTCGGGGTGGCGCTGCTGCGGGAGCGGCTGCGGCCGCTGCAGTGGGTGGCCGTCGGGTTCGGGGCCCTGGCGGTGCTGGTGCTGACGTTCGACTACGGGCGGCTGCCGTGGATCGCGCTGACGCTGGCCCTGAGCTTCGGCGTGTACGGGCTGCTGAAGAAGCGGGCCAACGTGCCGGCCACCGAGGGCCTCGCGATCGAGACCCTGGTGCTGATCCTGCCGGCGCTCGGCTACATCTTCTTCCTGCACGCCGGCAGGCAGGGGACGTTCGCCGACCAGGGCCTCGGGCACGCCCTGCTGCTGATCGGCGGCGGGATCGGCACCGCCATCCCGCTGATCTGCTTCGGGGCGGCGGCCATCCGGGTGCCGCTCAGCACCATGGGGCTGCTGCAGTACATCGCGCCGGTCCTGCAGTTCGCGTGCGGCGTGCTGATCGCCAAGGAGACCATGCCGTCCAGCCGGTGGATCGGCTTCTCGATCGTCTGGCTGGCCCTGGCGATCTTCACGTACGACGGCTTCAGGACGGCTCGCGCCGCGAAGCGAGTCAGGAAATCAGCCGGAACGCTGGACCACGTAGTCACATAGCGCCAAAAATGCGGACCTGGCGGGGATGTCGGGAAGGCCGGAGATGTCGGCACGGGCGCGGTCCACCCAGGATTCCAGCTCCGCCCGCGCCTGGGCCATCGCCGGGTCGGCGCGGAGCAGGGTCAGCGCCTCCTCCACATCCTCCTCGGCCACCGGACCCGCCAGCAGCTCACGCAGCCGCGACGGCTCCTCCGACGCCAGAGCGTACAGAACCGGGAGGGTCCTGATCCCCTCCCGCAGGTCGGTCCCCGGCGTCTTGCCCGACTGGGCGCCGGACGAGGCCACGTCCAGCAGGTCGTCACCGAGCTGCCAGGCCACCCCGATGGCCTCACAGGCGCGGCTGAGCCGCTCCTCGACGTCCGCGGGCGCGCCGGACAGCAGCGCGCCGAAGCGGCCGGAGGCGGCGATCAGGGAGCCGGTCTTGTCGGCGAGCACGCTCAGGTAGTGGCCGATCGGGTCCTCGCCGTCGCGCGGGCCGACGGTCTCGCGGATCTGCCCCTGGACGAGGCGGGAGAACGTCTGAGCCTGGATGCGGATCAGCTCGGGACCGAGGTCCGCGAGGAGGTCGGACGCCTGGGCGAACAGATAGTCGCCGGTGAGGATGGCCACGGTGTTGTCCCACCGGGCGTTGGCGGACGGGGAGCCCCGGCGGACCGGGGCCTCGTCCATGACGTCGTCGTGGTAGAGCGAACCCAGGTGGGTCAGCTCGATCACCACCGCGCCGGGCACGACCCCCGGCGCGGACGGGTCGCCGAACTGCGCGGCCAGCAGCAGCATCAGCGTGCGGAACCGCTTGCCGCCGGCCTCGATGAGGTGCTTGGACGCCTCCGTGACGAAGGCGTCCTCGCTCTCCACCGACGAACGCAGGAGCTTCTCGACCGCGGCCAGTCCGGTGGCCACGTCCTGCGCCAGCCGTTCGTCCTCGATGGGAAGGTCAACCACGGGAGGCGCAGACATACGAGATCCCCTTATCTGATGAACAGGCTGTGTGCGGCGTCGTTGGCGACGCCGAGCACGGACTCCGGGTAGAGCCCCACTCCTACGGTAACCAGCAACGAAACGGCGATGACGGCCACGGTCCCCATACTGGGCACCGCG
The DNA here is from genome assembly GCF_053590415.1 of Nonomuraea sp. NPDC003201. Taxonomy (NCBI): domain Bacteria; kingdom Bacillati; phylum Actinomycetota; class Actinomycetes; order Streptosporangiales; family Streptosporangiaceae; genus Nonomuraea; species Nonomuraea sp. NPDC003201. The sequence continues at coordinate 6,775 of NZ_JBSFTC010000008.1, read as the reverse complement.
ATCGCCGGGCCGTCGGCCGCCGGCTCGCTGAAGAACATCAGCACGATCACGCGGACGTAGAAGAACGCGGCGATGGCCGAGGCCACCACACCCACCACGACCAGGCCGGCCATCCAGCCGCCCATCGAGTCGCCGGGCTGCGTGCCACTGTTCAGAGCGGCGGCGAAGACGGCGTACTTGCCGAAGAAGCCGCTCGTGAGCGGGATGCCGGCGAAGGCCAGCAGGAAGAAGGCGAACACCCCGGCCAGCACCGGCGCGCGCTTGCCGAGCCCGGCCCAGCGCGACAGGTGACCGGCCTCGCCGCCAGGGTCGCGGACGAGCGTGACCACCGCGAACGCGCCGACCGTCGTGATGCCGTAGACCGCCAGGTAGAACAGGATCGCCTTGAGGGAGACCGCGTTCTGCTCGGCGGAGCCGAACGTGGCCATCACGCCGACGAGCAGGAAGCCCGCGTGCGCGATGGACGAGTACGCCAGCATCCTCTTGATCTCGGTCTGCGTGATCGCCAGGATCGAGCCGACGATCATGGTCAGGGCGGCGACGCCCCAGATGATCGGCCGCCAGTTCCAGTCGAGGTTGCCCAGACCCACCCAGAACACCCGCAGCACGGCGCCCATGGCCGCGACCAGCGTGCCGGAGGCCATGAGGGCGGTGATGGGCGTCGGAGCGCCCTGGTAGACGTCCGGCTTCCAGGCGTGGAACGGCGCCGCACCGATCTTGAACAGCAGGCCCACGCCGAGCAGCGCGAGACCGAGCATCAGGATCGGGTCGAGCGTGGCGCTCCTGGCCATGGCCTCGTTGATGCCCGGCAGCGAGACGGTGCCGGCGACGCCGTACACCATCGCGGTGCCGTACAGGAAGAAGGCCGAGGAGAACGCGCCCAGCAGGAAGTACTTCATGGACGCCTCCTGCGAGAGCAGGCGACGCCGGCGGGCCAGGCCGCACAGCAGGTAGAGCGGCAGCGACATGACCTCGAGGCCCACGAACATCATCAGCAGGTCGTGGGCGGCCGGGAAGAGCAGCATGCCGCCGACCGCGAACAGCACCAGCGGGTACACCTCGGTGTGCCCGCCGCCCGCGGCCTCGGCCTCCTCCTCGTCGGCGCTGCCGGGCACGGCGGCGGCCGAGGCGACGAAGTGACCCTCGTCGTTGATCAGCAGCACGCACACGAACGACAGGACGAGGATGACGCCCCAGATGAACAGCGCGGGCCCGTCCACCGCGACCGCGCCCATGGCGACCGGCGCGGTGGGCACGTTGCCGCGCAGCACCTGGACGAGCACCAGGGCGAACGCGCCGAACAGGCTCAGCAGGGTGAGCGGGACGTGGATCGACTTACGCAGGTATCGCGGCGCGAACGCCTCGACGAGCACTCCGATGACGGCCGCGCCGAACACCACCAGCAGCGGCGCCAGCGTGCCGTACTCGATCGTCGGCGCTGGGATGGAGTTCACTGACCTGTCCCCTTCTCAGCGATGGTGGAGGTGGGCACCTTCACGTTGGTCAGCGTCTGGTGCACCGACGGGTTGATCACGTCCAGCAGCGGCTTGGGGAAGAAGCCGAAGCCGATGATCAGGGCGACCAGCGGGGCCAGCACCCAGATCTCGCGGGCGTTCAGGTCCTTGAACGCCTTGACCGGCTCGGCCGTCGGCCCGTTCATGGTCCGCTGGACCATCCACAGGATGTAGACGGCGGCGAGGATGACCGCCACCGCGGCGACCACCGCGGCCACCGTCAGGGCGCCCGACCCGTGGGCCTGGCTGGAGTACGTGCCGACCATCACCATGAACTCGCTCACGAACGAGGAGAGCCCCGGCAGCGAGAGACCGGCCAGACCGGCGACCAGGAAGAAGCCCGCGAGCACCGGCGCGACGCTCTGCACGCCTCCGTAGTCCCCGATGAACGGCGAGCCGCGCCTGGCGATGAGGAAGCCCGCGGCCAGGAACAGCGCGCCGGTGGCGAAGCCGTGGTTGACCATGTAGAGGGCCGCGCCGGACTGGGCGACCGACGACATGGCGAACACGCCGAGCACGATGAACCCGAAGTGCGAGATCGACGTGTACGCGATGAGGCGCTTCATGTCGGTCTGCCCGATGGCCACGATGGCGCCGTAGATGATGCTGATGACCGCCAGTACGACGATCGGCATCGTGAACGCCTTGGCCGCGTCGGGGAACAGCTCCAGGCAGAAGCGGAGCATCCCGAACGTGCCGACCTTGTCCAGCACGCCCACCAGCAGCACGGCGGCACCGGCCGGAGCCTGCGCGGCCGCGTCGGGCAGCCAGGTGTGCACCGGCCAGAGCGGCGCCTTGATCGCGAAGGCGATGAAGAAGCCCGCGAACAGCCACTTCTGCATGGCCGGGTCCTGCACGACCCCGATCAGCTCGGGGAACATGAAGGTCTTGCTGCCGCCGACCACGTAGAGCCCGATGACCGCGACCAGCATGAGCAGGCCACCGAACAGCGAGTACAGCAGGAACTTGACGGCCGCGTAGGACCGCTGGGCGCCGCCGTACGACCCGATCATGAAGTACATCGGGATCAGCATGGCTTCGAAGAACACGTAGAAGAGGAAGATGTCGGTCGCCGCGAAGACGCCGATCATCATCGTCTCGAGCACCAGCAGCAGCGAGAAGTACGTCTTCACCGACCGCTTGGGCGTGATGAGCGTGCCGTCGGCGGTCTTGACGCCGTCGGCGTCGTGCCAGGAGGCCAGCACCACGATCGGCACCAGCACCACCGAGAGCGCGATCAGCACGAGCGCGACGCCGTCCACGCCGACCCCGAACTTCACGCCGAAGCTCGGGATCCAGTTGTACTCGGCGGTGAACTGGAAGCGCGGACCGGTCGGCTTGAACCCGGCGGCCATGACACCCGTGAGGACCAGCGTCAGCAGCGAGACCAGCAGGGTGACCTGCTTGGCCAGCTTGTCACTGCCCTTGGGAAGCAGGGCCACCACGATGGCGCCCACCACGGGCACCGCCATGAGTATCGGAAGCCAGGGTGACATCAGAGGTTCCCAACAAGGAGCAGGGCGCCGGTCAGCAGGGCGGCACCGATGAAGATGGACAGCGCGTACGTTCTGGCGAAGCCCGTCTGGAGCCTCCGCAGGCGCCCCGAAGTGCCCCCGATGCCCGCGGCCAGGCCGTTGACCAGCCCGTCGACGCCACGGTTGTCGAAGAACACCGCAATGCGGGTCAGCCACTGGCCGGGGCGCATGAAGAGCGACTCGTTGAGCGCGTCGCCGTAGAGGTCACGGCGGGCGAACGTGGTGAGGAACGACCCGCGCGGCTGCACGACGGGCACCTCGGCCCGGCCGTACCTCATCCAGGCGAAGGCCGCGCCGACCGCGACGAGCGCGAGCGTGGCGAGACCCGGAGGGCTGGTGGCGTGGAACGAGGGCAGCTCCTCCGGCCGGCCGACGGCCGGGGCGAGGAACATCATGAGGCGGTTGCTCAGGATGAGGTAACCGCCCAGCCCGATCGAGCCGATCGACAGGATGATCAGCGGCCAGGTCATGACGGCCGGCGACTCGTGCGGGTGCGCGTCCTCGGCCCAGCGCTTCTCGCCGAAGAAGGTCATGAAGACCATCCGCGACATGTAGAAGCCGGTGATGCCCGCGCCCAGGACGGCCAGCCAACCGAGGACCGGGCTGTGCTCGACCGCGGTCTCGATGATGCCGTCCTTGGTGAAGTAACCGGACAGCAGCGGGAACCCGATGATCGCCAGGTAGCCGATGAAGAACGTCACGAAGGTGATCGGCATGACCTTGCGCAGCCCGCCGTACTTCCGCATGTCCACTTCGTCGTTCATGCCGTGCATGACCGAACCGGCGCCGAGGAACATGTCGGCCTTGAAGAAGCCGTGCGTGATCAGGTGACCGATCGCGAACGCGTACCCCGCGGGGCCGAGGCCCGCGCCGAGCATCATGTAGCCGATCTGCGACATCGTCGAACCGGCCAGGCCCTTCTTGATGTCGTCCTTCGCGCAACCGATGATCGCACCGGCGAGCAGCGTGGCCGCGCCGACGATGGTGACGGCGAGCGCCGCGCCCGAGCCCTCGGGGAAGAAGAACGCCCCCGAGCGGACCACCAGGTAGACGCCGGCGGTGACCATGGTCGCGGCGTGGATCAGGGCCGACACGGGGGTCGGGCCCTCCATGGCGTCCAGGAGCCAGGACTGCAGCGGGAGCTGGGCGGACTTGCCGCACGCGCCGAGGAGCAGCAGCAGGCCGATGGCCAGCATGGTGCCGCTCTCCTGGCCCGGCGTGATCTGCTCGCCGAGGCTCTTGAAGGTCAGCGTGCCGAACGTGGTCCAGATGACGAACATGCCGACCAGCAGGCCGAAGTCACCGACGCGGTTGACGACGAACGCCTTCTTCGCCGCGACCGCCGCCGACGGCTTGAACTGCCAGAACCCGATCAGCAGGTACGACGCCAGACCGACGCCCTCCCAGCCGATGAACAGGCCCACGTAGTTGTCGGACAGCACCAGCAGGAGCATCGCGGAGACGAACAGGTTCAGGTATCCGAAGAACCTGCGCCGGTGCTCGTCGTGCGACATGTAGCCGATCGAGTAGATGTGGATCAGCGAACCCACACCGGTGATCAACAGCGCGAAGCTGATCGACAGCGGGTCGATCAGCAGCCCCATCTTCACCAGGCCGGGGATGAAGTCGTAGAGCTCGACCGCCCTCCGGCGCTGCTCTTCCCCGAACCCGACGAGCTCGAAGAACGCCAGCACCGCCACGACGAACGAGGCGAGGGACATGGCCACGCCCAGCAGATGGCCCCAGCGGTTGGTGAACCGGCCCAGCACCAGCAGGATGGCCGCCCCCACGAGAGGGAGGGCGATCATCAGCCAGGAGACCCCGATCACGCCGCCGGTGTGCTGGATGATCTCAACAGGAGATTCCACCAGTCACCTCTTAGTACTTCAGCAGGTTGGCGTCGTCGACCGACGCGGACCTGCGGGTTCGGAAGATCGTCACGATGATGGCCAGGCCGACCACGACCTCGGCCGCGGCCACCACCATCACGAAGAACGCGATGATCTGGCCCTCCAGGTTGCCGACCTGCCTGGAGAAGGTGACGAAGGCGAGGTTGCAGGCGTTGAGCATGAGCTCCACGCACATGAACACCACGATCGCGTTGCGCCGGATCAGCACACCCAGAGCGCCGATGGCGAACAACAGGCCGGACAGGACGAGGTAGTGCGTCGTCACTTGGTCACCTCATTGTTCTGCTCGCTGTCATCCCGCTCGATGGCGTGATCCTCAGCGTCTTCCTCGGCCGTGTGCTTGATGGCCTCGGCGAGCTTCGGGTCGGTCGGCAGGTGGTCGTGCTCGACGTCGTAGCGGGCGATGTACCGGTTGACCGAGGACGGAGCGACCGACCCGTCGGGCAGCAGCGCCGGCATGTCGATCGCGTTGCTCCTGGCGTAGGTGCCGGGGCCGGGCAGCGCCGAGGGCTGGTCGCCGAGGAACCTGGCGCGGGCCAGGTCCTTCTGCGTCGGCTTCTCGGTGAGCCGCTCGCGGTGCGCCAGCACCATCGCGCCCAGCGCCGCCGTGATCAGCAGCGCCGAGGTGATCTCGAACGCGAACACGTACTTGGTGAACAGCAGCAGCGCGATCGAGCGGATGTAGCCGCCCTGCGCCGTGGCCTGCGCCAGCCCCGCCTGGTCGGCGAAGATCGCGTTGCCGAAGGCCAGGACGACCAGCACCAGGAAGCCGATGGCCGCGAGGGAGGCCCAGACGCGCTGGCCCTTCAGCGTCTCGACGAAGGAGTCGGAGGAGTCGACGCCCACCAGCATGAGCACGAACAGGAACAGCATCATGATCGCGCCGGTGTAGACGATGATCTGCACCGCGGCCAGGAAGGGCGCGTCCTGCACGGCGTACAGGACCGCGAGGGAGAGCATCACCGTGCCGAGCATCAGCGCGGAGTACACGGCCTTCCTGTTGAAGACCATGCCGAGCGCGGCGCCGACGGACACGACGGCGAGCACCCAGAACGTGACGGTCTCACCCATTGGTCCGCCCCAGCCGGTAGTAGTCCTCTTCGGTCTCACCGAGCCGCATGGGGTGCGGGGGCTGCTCCATGCCCTGGGTCAGAGGCGCGAGCAGCATCTCCTTGGTGAAGATGAGGCTCTCGCGGGAGGTGTCGGCGAGCTCGTACTCGTTGGTCATGGTGAGCGCCCGGGTCGGGCAGGCCTCGATGCACAGACCGCAGAGGATGCACCGCAGATAGTTGATCTGGTACGTGCGCCCGTAACGCTCACCCGGCGAGAACCGCTCCTCGTCGGTGTTGTCCGCGCCCTCGACGAAGATCGCGTCGGCCGGACACGCCCAGGCGCACAGCTCGCAGCCGACGCACTTCTCCAGCCCGTCAGGCCAGCGGTTGAGCTGGTGACGCCCGTGGAAGCGAGGAGCCGTCGGCTTCTTCTCCTCCGGGTAGTTCGTCGTGACGGGCTTCTTGAACATCGTGTGGAAGGTGACCCCGAAGCCCTTGACGGGGTTCAGCCAATCAGTTAGTCCCACTGGGAATCTCCTTGTGCTGCACCCCGTGGTAGTGCGGCAGATCGAGCGGCGGCACCGGGAAGCCGCCTGCCGTCGGCTCTTCGGACAGTTCCTCGAACTCGGCCTCGACCTGGGCCTTCTGGGCCTCCTTGCGCCGCTGGTTGACGGTGTCGAACCGCATCCAGATGGCCAGCCCGCCGATCACGACGATCCCGGTGACCACGAGGGCGATCATCCGGGACTCCTCGTTGAGCATCA